>NZ_JBHSNG010000037.1:0-23125 GCF_042657005.1 Rhodanobacter terrae | reverse complement strand
GCGTTCGTCCTGGCTCAGGTGCGTGTAGCTCAATGTGCAGTTCCACTTGGCGGTGAAGCTGCGCAGGCTACCGCACCTGCGCTACTTCCCGGGGCTGGAGTGATGCACTTCTAAATTGAATCCGCCTAGCAAGAATGTGAGCGTGCCTGGGAATTGGCGTCGGGGAATGGCGCGGTGGCGATCTCGCTGATCGTCACGGCACACTCGGATGATCCACTCGTTGCGTGCCTAGCAGGTCACCCGACGCGCTGAACCCTCGATGCAGGTTTCCCCGTTCTGATCGCCAACGAGGCAGTACTTAATGGATGTCCGGCCGACCCCTCTTCGACGGCCTCGATGAGCATGTGGCCGGCTTCATCCGTCGGTTGAACGATGACCTGGGCCAATCCATTGAACAGCGATCGCCCGGGCTCCTTGTCGCTTTCCAGGCAGTTGGGATTGCCGTTGCCGACGCCGATCAGCTGGCCCGCCCCGAGATGCGGAACGCGATCTTGTTATCCGCCGCGGGTACCGGCCGGCCATGTTCATCGAGCGCCTCGACGGTGACGATGACGACGTCCTGTCCGTCGGCAGCGATCTACGATACGAATCGGAGACGGGCTTTTCGGTGCTTATTGACTCGGGCGGCGAAATGTTGACCGCTTTGACCGATCGGAACTGTCGGAAGGCTTTACAAAATTGCGATATTTGCTGGTTTGAAACAGATGCAGGCGTAGTTGAATCAGTAGCTTGTAAGCTTGGCTCGGATTGTGCTTGTTCTCTGTTAGAAGCCCCAGTAGTTCGAACTGCCTCGGACTGATTGGCGACGGACAGAGACAAGCCTCAATGGAGGTCGAACACCGTGACGAGAATCCTGATTCTGGCGAGTATCGCTCTGGCCGCACTTACCGTGCTGCCCCCGCCGGCCGCTGCGACCCCGATCACGGTCAGCATCGACCCAAACATCGTTTTCACCGGCTATACGCCGAACGGCAGTGCGCCCTGGCTCTCCGCTCAGTTCACGTCCTCCGTGGGTTCGGACACGGGAACGCTGGTACTGTCTTCGAGTACGGGCGCGTCGGATTTTGTTCAGGGGTTGAGCAGCAAAAAATCCACCGCCGGTTGGGCCTTTTATCTCAATCAGGCGCTCTCTGGACTCACCTGCACCGCAGGGAATTGCGCGGACAACAACGCGCTGTACATCGCGAGCGGTGTCAATACGGGCCCGGTGCCGGGTACGTTCAACCTTGCCTTCGGCTGGTCATCTGGAAGCCGGTTCGTGGGCGGCGATTCAGCGACCTATGTTCTGACGTTCTCAAACCTGCTGACTGGGAGTCCATTTGTCGAGAACGGCAGCAACTGGTCCTCGGTGGCGCACGTCCAGGGCATTACCGGTGGCTGCAGCGGCTGGATCGTGTCGGGTGACGGAAGCGGTGCCCAGGATAGCGGGCCCTGCACCCGCGCGCCGCTCGTGCCCGTGCCGGAGCCTGGCGAGCTGGGCATCTTCGGTCTCGGTCTGTTGTTAGGCGGACTGCTGTTGAGCTTGCGCCGTCGCTACCACTGAGAGCTTTCGGTGTTCTTGCCGACGATCCCCCGGTTGACGCAGGTCGATGAGATGCGAAACGGAGAGGGTGCACTTCCGAGACGCGCCGCTAGCCACGACCGTATAGATCGAACCACACGAACCAGCCCCGCTCGACGCGGGGCTTTTTGGGTTCATCGCGTCTTACCGGGAAAGGCGGCCTGGACCGATAAGGTGTGACGGCGGCAATCAAATCGGGATACTTACCTCGGTCCCCTATGGCGCTCAGGCCGGTCTCCCTCTGCCATAGACATAGAAATCGGCGAGTGAACCCGTATCGTTGTCCCCGGTGTAGGGATAGCGATTGGGTATATGCAGGAGCTGTCGCCAGTCCGGCTCATTCGCGCGCACCCATCGACTGAACCGGCGGTGCCGCACGTGCGCGGTCTGGGGCTGCGCCTCTTCTTTGTCGGACGAGTAGATCACGACGTAATCCCGCGCTGCGCCGAACAGGGTCTGCATGTACGTTTCGTACACCTCGTCCTCGGTCAGGTGGTAGATCACGTCCAGCGACAGCACGAGCTGGGCCGTCTGCCCCGTGTAGTCCCTCACCAGCATGAACGACTTGCTGGCATCGCCGGCGAAGCGGCGGGCGCAGCCTTCGATCGCATCCGGGCTTACGTCGAAGCCGAGATAGGACGGATAGCTGGCGAGCGTCAATTGATGGCCATCGCCGCAGCCGAACTCGATCACGTCGCGAATATCGTGACTGGCGACGAAGTCGTTCAGCACTTCCGCCTTGAATTCGGCCAGTCGGTTATACGAACCCGCGCCGGAGTGGCCGCCTTCGCGATATCGCGCGATCCAATAGTCTTCCGAGCCGTGGAAGGGCTTGGGAGGATTGAGCCATTGCCGGTATACGCTGCGGGCGAGGGGGCCGATGACGGGAATTCGCTTGATGAGGTTTTTCATGACAGCGCTCTAGTAACGTGAATATCCGTTATGTCGCCTGGCTGGTTACCCCCGAACCCACGCTTTGGCACCGATGTCGTTTCCTCTTTCGACGGCGGATTCAACCGGTCGATTCAACCGAGTTTTTCGACAGCATAGGCCCATGGCGGACCTTTCGGAATGGATTAGGGAACGTCTGAACAAGCTTATGCTCGTCGCCGAGATTGTGGGAACGACTTCAGTCGCGGTGGCCGCGGCGGCGGCCTGCAGCATCCCGGCGTTGCAGCGGCTCGATGCACAATCGGGCGGCGCAGCGCACTGCTACGCAATCGCGACTGAAGTCGCTCCCACAAGGGGCGCCCTTCTCCAGACCGCAGTGGACTTATTCAGGCCATCCCTAATCGCCTTTCGGCCCCTCTTCGATGTTCTTGGCAAACGCAGGGGCAATCCAGGAACGCTTAACCTGACCGCTGTTTCAGGACAGCAGGCGCGTGTACCTCCAAGCCAGCAAGGAACTGCCCAAAGGTGTCGGCGAGCACTTTGAATTGGCCATCTTCGCGGTCCCAGAACACCACTTGATCTGACTGACTCAAAAAGTAGTTGCCGCATTCGTCTACTGCGAGCACGTCGCCATGCGCGAGGCCTAACGCCTTCGGTGTTGCTCCGACAAATGGGCGTATCACCTCGAAGAATTTCCCTGATTTTGATCGAAAGACCTTACCTGTCGCATCTGCTGGAAGCATTCCCGCCCCCCTACGCGAAAATCGTCTGCTTCGGGTCGACAAGCGACCTTCGGTCGGAAGGCCGTCTGGCGGCGCCCAGCATTACGGGCGGCTGATTTCCTACATAACACGCACTTGGGCGATCAGCCGACGCGCTGAGGTCTCGATGCAGGCCTTCGTGTTGTGATCGCCAGCGAGGCAGCGCGTAACGGGTGTCCGGCTGATCCGTCTTCGACGGCCTCGATGAGAACGTGGCCGGCTTCATCCGTCGATTGAACGATGACCTGGGCCAAGCCATTGAACAGCGACCGCCTGGGCTCCTTGTCGCTCTCCATGCAGTTGGGATTGCCGTTGCCGACGCCGATCAGCTGGCCCGCCCCCGAGATGCGGAATGCGATCTTGTTATCCGCCGTGGGTACCGGCCGGCCGTTTTCGTCGAGCGCGTCGACGGTGACGATGACTACGTCTCGTCCGTCGGCGGCGATCTCGTGGCGATCGGCGGTCAGACGGATTTTTCGCGCCGGGCCGGTGGTTTCGCGCCGTTCGACCAGGACGGTCCGGCCGTTGCGGCGACCGCGGGCCTCGATGACGCCGGGGGCATAGGCGACCTTCCACTGCACATGCCCCAGATGCGGCACGGGCTTGATGCCGAGACTCTTGCCGTTGACAAGCAGTTCGACCTCATCGAGGTTGCTGTAGGCCCAGACGGCGATTTCCTGGCCTTCCTTGCCTTGCCAGTTCCAATGCGGAAACACGTGGAGGCTGGGTTCCTTTTTCCACCAGGCTTTGTAGTAGTAGTAATAATCCTTGGGAAAGCCGCACATATCGGCGATACCGAATTGCGAGCTGATCGAAGGCCAGCCATAAGGTGTCGGCTCGCCGCGGTAGTCGAAGCCGGTCCAGGCGAACCCACCCGCCAGCCAGTCGCGGGTGTCGTAGAAGGTCCACCATTGCTCCGGCGTCTGTCCCCAATCCACGACCCCGTCGTAGCTGTTGATCGTGTTCTTCGCCTTGTCGGAGCTGTATTCGCCGCGAGTGGAAATGGCGCTGGATGTTTCCGAGCCGAATACGGCACGGTTCGGATGCTTCTTGTGGAACGCGTCGGGAAAGTCCGTGTGGTAATTGAAGCCGATGATATCGAGCGCATCCGATACGCCTTGCTCGTTGTCGCCGTTGACCGCCGCGGAAACGACGCGGGTGGGGTCGAGTTCGTGACAGCGCTCGACCATGGTCGCTGCGATGTGGGCACCTTGTTCCGCCATGTCGCCTTTTTGCAGTTTCCACTCCTCGTTGCCGATCGACCAGATGACGATCGAGGGTGAATTGCGATACCGCTTCACCATCGTTTCGAGCTGTTGCAGGCCATCGGGGTTGGAGCTCATCTGGCGGGTTTCGCACATCATCAGCATGCCCATGCGGTCGCATGCCGCAACCCATTCGGGCGTCGGCATGTTGTGCGAGGTTCGTACGGCGTTGCAGCCCATGCCCTGCAGCACCGACACCCGGAACGCCTGCAGCCGGTCGGGCAGGGCGGCGCCCACACCGGCATGGTCCTGGTGGTTGCACGTGCCTTGAATCTTGAGCGGCTTGCCATTGAGAAAGAAGCCGCGGTCGGGATCGAACGTCGCCGTGCGGATGCCGAAGGGAATCCGTTCGGCGTCGCGCACGCTGCCGTCGACGACGACTTTGACGAGGGCCGTATAGAGATGAGGCAGGTCGGGCGACCAGA
The DNA here is from genome assembly GCF_042657005.1 of Rhodanobacter terrae. Classification (NCBI taxonomy): domain Bacteria; kingdom Pseudomonadati; phylum Pseudomonadota; class Gammaproteobacteria; order Lysobacterales; family Rhodanobacteraceae; genus Rhodanobacter; species Rhodanobacter terrae. The sequence goes on along the minus strand of NZ_JBHSNG010000037.1, from coordinate 18,222 downwards.
GTGCAGGATGGCCAACGGCCGCCGTGGCCCGATAGTCCACCGAGGCATTCGGAGCAATGGCTTGTGCCGGCGATGTCGCTTGAGCCACCACGTGGCCGTCGGCATCGACGATGGTCCATTCGAGCGAGGCATTCACTGGACGCTCGTTTTCGTTCTCGACGATCGCGGCAAGGTCCAGCGCGGCCGCATCGCCCTTGACGGTAGTGCGCACCACGGTTTCCCAGTTGCCCAGGTGGACCGGATCCATCTTGGTCAACCAGACATGGCGATAGATGCCGGCGCCTTCGTAGAACCATCCATCGCCGAAACTGGCGTCGACGCGCAAGGCGATGTGATTCTTGCCGCCGAAATGCAGGAAGTCGGTGAGGTCGAAGCGGAACGGGGTATAGCCGTCGTCGTGGCGACCGATGAAGCAGCCATTGACGAACAGCACGACGCCGCGCATCGCGCCGTCGAACTCGATCCAGATGCGGCGTCCGCGATCGCTCTCGGGAATATCGAAGGTGCGCCGGTACCAGCCGACGCTGGTGGCCGGATAGCGCCGCCCGAGCGGTTTATAGCCATGCGAGAGCATGCGGTTGTCTTCGTCGCCCTTATCGTCGTGAACGAACGGGAGCTCGACAGCCCAGTCATGCGGCAGGTTCAGCGGACGCCAGCCGGCGTCATCGAAGTCGGCCGTGGCGATCTTGAACGTGCCCGTCTTCGCAAAATCACTCTGGCCGAAACCGTAACCGAAATCCTTGGTGGGATCGTTGCCATTGCCCAGCGAGAACCGCCAACCGAAATCGAACAGCCACTGCTCGCGCGGCGCCATGGCCGTCCCGCTGTGCGCCAGTGGCCAGGTCTGTTTTCCGGCCATCCCCTCGGTCGTACCGCCCCACACGGCACGCGGCAGAAGGCAGGAACCAAACAATCCCATACTCGAGATGACGAAGGTGCGGCGTGTGATATCAATCATGAGAGTCGTAATCTCCAGGAGGATTTGCCGACGTCATGGCGAGCATGGCTGCTATTGACGAGGCGGCTGGGCCAGATCGAGCGTCACATACTGATGGTGCTGATGGGGAACGATATTCCGCGGGACGGGGTCGCGCTTTCGAGGGTGAACCATAACAAAGAAAGCGCCGTGCGTATCTGTCGGCACCCACTGCCGAGACGCCCGTTCGCGCCATGTAGGAGCGACCTCGGTCGCGATCGGCCGCGGCAGCGGCCGGCAACATCGCGTCGTTGCAGCTGCTCGATACACAGCCAAGCAAGCACCGCGCACCGCTGCACCGTCGTGACTGAAGTCGCTCCCACAAGATATCCGCCCATCGCCGGGACGCCCATTCACCTCTGTAGGAGCGACCTCGGTCGCGATCGGCCGCGGCAGCGGCCGGCAACATCGCAGCGCTGCAGCTGCTCGATGCACAACCAGGCGGCGCATTGCATCGTCACGAATCGCGACCGAGGTAGCTCTTACAAAATAGGCCACGGCTGGCGAGCGCTGAAATGCCCCCGGGTTTATCGGAGGCTCCAGTTCCCGAGTTGACGGAGCGATGGGCAAACCACCAACTTTCTCCGCCCGTTTTCAGTCCCGCAGGCTCACCGTCTGGCTTCTCCAGATCGCATCCTGGTAGCGGTAGAACGGGCTCAGCGAGGATGGCTTGTCGGCCTGGCGGGTCGTTTCGAGGGTCACCATGTCGACGATCTCGAAGCGGTGGATGAAGCGCCCGTTGACCCGGGCTTCGCGCGCCGCGAGCATCAATCGGTCGCCGGGCACCCATCCGGCGAATTCGAGATAGCCCAGCTGCGGATCGTCGTCCGCCGGCGGCAACACGTCGATCACCCATTGCTTGCCGACCACATGGAACAGCCACAACTCGCGCCAGCTGGTCATGGGTTGGACGGCCATCGCCAGCGCGGTGCCGTGCGCGTTGGCGCGCGCCGAACTGGTCCAGACCGTACCGTAAGTGCAGCGTTGCGCCAGCGGCGTCTTTTCGTCGTGCTTGCTATCCAGCAGCTCGATGCAGGTCTCGCCGGGACGACCCGCCGCGGTGACGATATGCAGACCAGTGCCCGCCTTGAGCAGCGGCTCGGCCGCCCATCGCGATGCGCCTACGCGTATCACCGCGTCGTCGTAGTCGTCGCGGTCGTTCTCGACGAGCGTGTGGGTATCGACGGCCGCCAGTTCGTCGATGGCGCGTGACGCGGCCTGCTGCGCCGGTTCATGGCTTCGCGTGTGTTCGAAGGCGATCGCCGACCACACCGACGCCGCGCGCATGTGCAGGCGGTTCTGCACGTAGCGGGGCAGGCCCTCGCGCGGCACGCGGGCCAACAGATCGGCGCGCCAGGTATCGAACGCGGTGAGCTGGATCGGCCGCAGGCTGGGGTCGACGCAGGCCGGATCGGTCAATGCCAGCGCCGCGGTCGCCTTCTGCATGGCGGTTGCGTCCAGCGCCATGACGCGGCGGAATGCATCGCCGTCGTAGCACAGCCTCATGCGGCCGTTGCGATCGATGCTGCGAATCGCGACGCCGTAGTCGGCCACCACTTCCAGTTGCCCCGACAGACTCTGCTCCTGCGACTTGCTGCGATTCGTCGAGGCGCGTTCGGCCAGACGCCCAGCCATCACGCCCAGCGCATCGAACGGCTCGGCGTCGATGGCCTTGCCCGGCGCAGCCTTCAGGTACGCGGCCGTATACGCGACTCCCAGTGCCTCGCTGCCCGGCATGTCGCGCAGGAATCGCACGACTGCCAGCAGCTCGGGCGCATCCTCGGGACGCATCGAGACGATGCGCACCTCGCTGGCGCGAACGAAGCCGGCACGCTCGATGCGGTGATCGTAGACCTGCAGATAGTCCAGCGTGCGCCCGCGTACCTCCAGGTTTTCGCCTTGCCACAGCACCGCCTGCGGGGTCGCCGAGTGGCGCGCCTGTGCCCGCAGCGCGACGCCGTCCTGGGTGACGATCGCCAGCGGGTTCGCAGGCTGCGGCGCAGGCTCGGCGTGCGCGAGGCCCATGCCCAGCAGCAGGGGAATCCACATCAGTGCTTTCATGGCGCGCTGCCGGTGGCATTGGCCGCCGCTCCATGCCTAGCACCGTCGATCAGGGCCTGGCCGATGAACCCGCCTGTCGCAGGCGGCGGCGCGATGATCACCGAAATCTTGTCGGACAGTTTGTCGGCCAGGGTCTTCTGGATCAGCAGCGGGTGCTTGTCGATCAGGATGCCGTCGCGCTCGAGTTGTTCGCTGTTGACCTTGCCGATCTCCTCCAGCCGATAGGTTTCGGCATCGGCGAGCTTGCGGCGCGAGTCAGCCTCGCCGGAGGCCTCGATGCGCCGCGCTTCGGCCGCACCCTTGGCGTTGCGGATGACAGCAGCACTCTCGGCTTCTGCTTCGAGCTCGCGCTGCTCGATCTGCTTGCGCTTGAACGGCAGCACATGCTTCATCGCCTCTTCCTGTCCCTTGGCCGCGATGATCTGTTCGTCGGCTGCCGCCTCGGCGGCGGTATCGCGTCGGGCCTTCTCGGCCTCGGCCTGCAGTCTCGATTCCTGCACTTCCTTCTCCTTCAGCAGCAGCGTGTACTGCATCTGCTGGGTCTCGAGCTCGGTGGCCAGCACCTTGTTCATGCCCTCGCGATAATCCGGCGGCAGATCGACGTTGCCCATCATCACGTTGCGCAGGTCGATGCCGTCGGCCGCCAGCATCGGCTTGAGCTCGCCCTCGATCACCGTCTGGATCTCCTGGCGCTTGGTCGAGAAGATCTCGCGCACGGTGTAGCGCGTGAACACCTTGTAGATCACGCCCTGGACCAGCGGTTCGACCAGGTCGCGGCCGACATCGTCGGGCAGGGCTTTCGCGGCCCTGGGCAGGCTGTTTGCATCGAGCGCGTAGCGGATCGTCAGTTCGACGCCGATCGACAGGCCTTCCGACGACTGGAATGGCGCGGGGCCGTCGGCCTTGGCGCTGCGGGTGGGACGGTAGATCTGGTCCTGCAGCGGAAACTTGCGCAAGCTGTGGATGCCGGGAATCACCAGGCACACACCTTCACCCACCTCGGTGGCCGAGCCGGTCAACCCGTTCAACCGGATACCGACCTGCTGCGGCCCGACGGTTTCGATGGGTGGATGCCGGTACAGCTCGTAACCGCCCAGCATGATGATCGCCAACACCAGCGCCTTGCGATTGAACACGCGCGTCGCCGCTTTCCCGAGCTTGTTCGAATTGTCCATCACGATGCCGCCCCTGCCGCATTGTTTCGGTTGATGGGCTCCGTCCCGTTCACGCGTGGCCTTCCATGAGCCCGAGGCGATAGACGCCTGCGGGCCGGTGGTTCGCGCTCATTAGAAGGGAGGGCGGGGCGCCGCGAGGGCCGAAGATGCGACGAGGCGCCGATCTGATGTGGCAACTATCGGGCAGGACGAAAAGGTGCGACGAAAAGGTTTCGCCGTTCCTGCCGAGCTCTGATCTGGATCAGTGGCTCGGTACGGATGACGGCGTATGTTGAGCGAGCTCTCCACCGTCAGGAATCCTTCCCCATGCACTCGCAACCCGTCCTCGAACCTCATACCCACATTTTCGACGCGCGCGGTGTGGCGCGTCGCTTCCGCCATTCGGCGATTTTCGGTGCGATAGGCGTTCTGCGTTCGGGCGAGACGATGCGCTTCGTGAATGACCACGATCCGATTCCCCTGATCGCCCAACTGCGCGACCGACTGGGTGAGAACTTGACAGTGACCTACCGGGAACACGATTCCGACGCCGTCGTGATCGACTTTGGGATCGTCGGGTTGCCGACGGAATAGGAGAGTCGCCGGATGAACCACTCGACGTTCTATGACCGGGCGCCGTGCTGAAGGGGAGGCGCATCCCATGCCGCTGACGCAAGGCAAAACGGGACCATCCCGAGCCCGTTCGCGGTAGGGCCCACATAGCGAAGGCGGCTGTGGCCGCTTTCGTGTCGGAACGGATGGATCAGGTCGGGCGGCGATGGGAGCCAGCAGAAGCGACGTGTCGCCGGGATTGTGGGAGCGACTTCAGTCGCGATGGCTCTGGCTATAGCTTGAAAAGCATCGCCCGCCTGCGGGCTCCTACAGTCGCTCCCACAAAATAAGCCGCGGCCGGCGTGCACCGTTCTCCGTGCCGCCGTGGACTTCGTTCCTTGGGGATGGGCTGACAAGTCCGGATTTTCCAGAGTCCGCCTCGGGCGCCTGCAATTTGGTGAGAGATGGCCAACCCGCTACCATCCCCATCGAACCCGCTGCCTGGTTGGCCGCCCATCGCGTGCGCGAGTCGAGCGGGTGAACCTTCTCCACGACGAAACGCCGCATCGCCCACACGAAGCCCATGACCATGCCTATTGCATTCACGCGCCTGCATCGTGTCCTGCTGGGATTGGCCGCCGCGCTGGCCGTTGCCCCGGCCCTGGCGGCCGGTCCGCCACCCACGATAAGTACCCATGCCGGCCGCCTGTCGGGTTTCCATGATGCCGAGGCCGGCCTCGACGAGTTCAAGGGCATCCCGTATGCCGCGCCGCCGGTCGGCCCGCTGCGCTGGAAGCCGCCGCAGCCCGTGGTCGCCTGGACCGGCGTGCGCATGGCCGACCATTTCGGCCCGCGCTGCATGCAGCGCCCGGTGTTCAGCGACATGGTGTTCCGCTCCGACGGCATGAGCGAGGACTGCCTTTATCTCAACGTGTGGACGCCCGCACACCGGCCACGCGGGAAGCTGCCGGTGCTGGTGTACTTCTACGGCGGCGGCTTCATCGGTGGCGACGGCTCGGAGCCGCGCTACGACGGCGCCAGCCTGGCCCGACGCGGTATCGTCGCGGTCACCGTGAACTACCGGCTGGACGTGTTCGGCTTCCTGGCCCTGCCGGCGTTGGCCGCCGAGTCGCCGGTGCGCGCCACCGGCAACTACGGCCTGCTCGACCAGGGTGCGGCGCTGCGCTGGGTCCAGCACAACATCGCGGCCTTCGGCGGCGATCCGCATCAGGTGACCATCGGCGGCGAGTCGGCCGGCTCCATGTCGGTATCGGCGCAGATGGCTTCGCCCCTGTCGAGGTGGTTGATGCAGCGCGCCATCGGCGAGAGCGGCTCCGTGCTCGGCAACCTCAAGCCCATGCCGCTGGCCTTGGCCGAGAACCAGGGCGAGGCCTTCCGGCAGCACGTCGGCGCGCATTCGCTGGCCCGGCTGCGCGCGATCGGCGCCAGCGCACTGCTCCAGGCCGTCTGCGAAAAAGGCGTGCCAGACTTCGGTCCCACCATCGACGGCTACTTCCTGCCCCGTTCGCCCGAAGCCATCTACCAGGCCGGCGAGCAGGCGCATATCCCGCTGCTGGTCGGCTCCAACTCGCAGGAGGGCTATTACGCCGACCTGCTCGGCAAGCAGCCGCCCACGCCGGCCAACTACCGCGCCGCGATGGAACAGCGCCTTGGCGCGCATGCGGCCGAAGCGCTCAAGTTCTATCCCGGGCGCACCGAGGCCGAGCTACAGGCCTCCGGCACCGCCTTCGCCGGCGACCAGTTCATCGCCTTCGCCACCGGGCGCTGGGTGCAACTGCAGCGCCAGACCGGCCATGCGCCGGTGTACTACTACTACTTCACCCAGGCGCGTCCGGCCAAGCGCGACGGCAGCGCCGGCGCGGACCCCGGCGCCGTGCACAGTGGCGAGATCGAATACGCGCTGGGCAACCTCTCCGGCAACCATGTCTACGCGTGGACCGCCGCCGACCGCCGCGCCTCGACCGTGATGGAGGGTTACTGGGCCAACTTCATCAAGACCGGCAACCCCAACGGCCCGGGCCTGCCGCACTGGCCCGCCGCCGCGCCCAAGGACGGCGGCCTGTTGCGCCAGGCGATCGGCGCGGACACCCATACCCGTGTCGACCATGATGTTGCGCGCTACGAGTTCCTGCAGCGCATCGAGCCCGACGCGCATCTTTGATGGACCCATCGGGTAGTAGAGCCCCTCGATGCTCGAGAACGTGGGGCTGATCCATTCCGGTCCGACGTTTCCGGCAGCGAATCGAGCCAGCTGTCGATCCATCCGATCTGGTGCTTTCCTATCCGCCGCCGCGAAAGGCCGATAAGAGACGGGGCGAGCTGGCTCCGCTCGCCTTCCGACTTTGCGGCCAGTGTCATCGCGGCTCCGCGCATGCTCTGGATATCGCAGCTACGCCGACAGGCCGACTACCGGCACGAAGCCGCCGAAGATACTGCGCTTGCCGTCGAAGGGCATGTCGCTGGCGGCCGCCATGCGCGGATCTTTCATGAATTTCTCCATGCCGGCGTTGCCACGCCACTTCAGGAACGCGGTGCATGCATCAATGCCGTGTGCGCTTGCCGCCCGCGGTGGCGGGGTTCATCTCGACGCTCAAGGTGAAGGTGCGTTGTTCGTTCGGCTGCATGGCGCCGACGCCGACCAGCTTGCGCGCGATCTCCTCGCCGCGCTCGTCGCGGATGGTCAGCACCATCGAGTATTCCCACGCACCGCTGTCGACGGGGTTGCGAAAGCTGCCTTCCACGCGCAGCGGTGTGGATGTTGGCGAGGCGATCGCGCTGGTGGGTTCGCTGAAGCGCAGTTTGTGGCGGCAGGCGGGACACACTTCCGCACTTTCCAGGATGGTCTCCCGGCAGTGCGGGCAGATGCGCGTCGCCCCGGCCGTGCCGGGGTGTGCGAGGGTCACGAAGCTGTGCCGTCGTGTCCAGGGGTCTTGTGCGCGTTGTTGCCGCCCTTGGCATCGTCCCAGCCGAACTCGGCCTGGCCGCGCATGCGCGAACCCGCCGCCACGCTGAGCGATCCCGCCTTCAAGTCGCCGGTCAGCGCGCCGCTTTGCTGCAACTCCACGTGCGCCGCTGATTCGATGTTGCCGATCAGTTCGCCCGCGATGGTGACCTTCTCGGCGCGCACGCTGCCGGTCACCTTGGCGCCGGGCTCGATGGTGAGGTCGCCGAGCACGTTGACGTCGCCCTTGAAGCTGCCGGCGATGCGCACATGGCCCGCGCCTTCGATCTTGCCTTCGATGGTGATGTCGGGCGCGATCAGCGATTCGGTCTTGGGTTTGTTCGGTGCGGGTGTGGGAATAGGCGTGGGACGAGATGCTGGCTGCACCGGCGTTTCTGCTTCGAGTCTGGGTTTGGGCTCCGGGACGCCGGGGCGCGTCAGGTCCGTGGCTTCGGGCGCTTCGTTGGCGGAGGTCTTGACGGTTTCTTTCCACAGGGCCATGGCGGCACTCCAGTCGGGTGGGACGTTCGACCATACCCCTCAAAGAGCATGAAAAACGGGGTGAGGTTCACTTTACCCCGGCAAAAAAGGTGTCCGGTTCAGTTCCAGTCAGCTATTGCAGCGGGTTTGAGCGCTTTGACAACGCGCAGGACCATCACTCGAATGACGGGTAAATCCGTTCGCGATTGGATTGATCGAGATTACGCGCTGTTCAAGCCGGCATACCTCGATCCGATCCTCCGGCGCATCGGGCGCGATGGCGATGCCGCGATAGCCACCGGACAGCCCGCCGGTTCATCGTCGATCGGTTATCGTGAGCGCCTGTGCAACCGGAGACGATGGGGCAGCGGTCATGACAGCGACAGCTGAAGCCAGTTGGCCTGCGCTGCCTTACGGCGCATGGAAGGACACCTACGCGACACTGCACATGTGGCTGCAGGTGGTCGGCAAGGTCGCGCTTGCGCAGGCGCCGCCACTCAATCATTGCTGGTCGGTGGCGCTGCGCGTCACGCCGAGAGGAGTGGCGACGCGCTCGCTGCCGCACGGCACTCGTTCCTTCACCATCGAGCTCGACTTCATCGACCACCAACTGGCCGTCCGCGCCTCGGACGGAGAGACCCGAACGCTGGCGCTGGCGCCGCGCAGCGTCGCCGATTTCTACCGCGAGTTGATGGCGACGCTGGACGCAATGCACTTGCCGGTGAAGATCCGGCCCTGGGCCGTCGAGGTTGCCCAGCCCGTCCGGCTCGACCGGGACACGCAGCACCACGCCTACGACCCCGAGTACGCCAACCGTCTGTGGCGCATCCTGGTGCAGATCGATCGCGTGTTCACCGCCTCGCAATGCGCGTTCGTCGGCAAGAGCAGTCCCGTCAACTTCTTCTGGGGGAGTTTCGACCTGGCGGTGACGCGCTTCTCCGGTCGTCGCGCGCCGCCGCGCGAGGGGCCGGAGTTCGAGCGCGACGCGTACTCGCACGAAGTCATCAGCCACGGTTTCTGGCCCGGCAGCGGAACGCTGCTGGAGCCAGCGTTCTACGCGTATGCCGCACCGGAACCGCCGGGACTGAAGGACGCGCGGGTGCAACCCCAGGCCGCCTACTACCACCGTCAGCTCGGCGAGTTCATCCTGCCTTACGATGCGGTCCGGCAAGCCGACGCGCCGGATGAAATGATCCACGCCTTCATCGACAGCACCTACGAGCGCGCCGCCGACCTCGCCAAGTGGGATCGCGGCGCGCTCGATCGCCGTGGCAGGGCGTAGCGGACTGCTGCCGGTCGATCATCATTCCCGCCATCCAGCCGAAAAGCTCGACGCCGTGAACTCCAGCGGACGCCGATACTGCCCCAAGAAACGTCTTGTGTAGGAGCGACCTCAGTCGCGATGGCCGCGGCAGCGGCCCGCGGCATCTCGGTGTTGCCGCTGCTCGATGCGCAACCGGGCGGCGCGGCGCACTGCTGCGCAGTCGCGACTGAAGTCGCTCCCACCGCGCATTCACCGACGCGCTTGCGCGTGAGCGATGCCGTGCATAACCCGATCAGCCGTCGCGTTTGTCCCGAAAGGCGGATTCTCCGGCTTCCGATACTCTGTCCCAGGCCGGGTCGATCGTGGCGCCGGGTACGTAGAGCTCGTGCCAGTCCCACCACTTGTACGGCCGGGTCTGCGGATAGCCTTGCGGCGAGTCCTCCCACGACTCCTGGCGTCCTAGCGCCGTCATGTCGAGGTAGCTCCAGACGGTACCCATCGCCTCGTCGCCGCGGCTGTTGATGAAGTAGGTGCGGAACACGCGGTCGCCGTCGCGGATGAACGCGTTGTGGCCGTGCCATTCGTCCACGCCGAAGTCGGTGTCGAAGCTGTCGGTGATCGTGTACCAGGGAATTTTTTCCCATCCCATATGCGCTTTCAGGCGCGCGATGTCGGCCTGCGGAGCACGCGAGGCATACACCAGCGTGGTGTCGCGCGCGTTCAAGTGGGCGAGGTGGGAAACCTGGTCCGCTCCCAGGGAACAGCCGATGCAGGCATGCTCGGGCCAGCCATGCACGCCCGGCTCGAAGAAGGCGCGGTAGACGATCAGCTGACGGCGGCCCGCGAACAGGTCGAGCAGGCAGGCGTGGCAGCGTCGCCTTGAACTCGATCCCTGGCAGATGCTCCGGCCCGCTGTCGTGCCATGAGTGGCCAAGCTCTCGAAAGGCACAAACTTGCTTGCACTTATGGGCGATGTCGGTTCTTTGCCACGGTGAAATCTCCCGGTTTCTTGTCCGGTACGATCGACCATTCCGGTGCGAGTTCGAGCGTCCAGCCGCTGCCGGAGAGTGTGGCCGCGTTCGCGGGGGCGGCCACGGTCACGCTCGTCCAATTGTCGTCGATCAAGGCGGCGCCATCCACTTTGAGCTTTCCCCAATCGGTGACGACCTGCAGCTTCGGATAGACCGTGCCATAAGGCGGCAGTGGGAAAAGAATGCTCGGATTGAACTCCGCTTTCATGTGATGGGAGGGCAGGTGCAACACTGCACCGCTGACAAGTTGTGCGATCCAGATCCCGGCCTGTTTGTCGTGCGCCAGCGCTATGGTTTTTTCGTCCGCTTCCACGCCCGCGAGATTGTAGCGACGCCCCGCCTTGCATGCCGCCGCCGCAATGTCGGTGGGAAGCGAAACATCGGCCAAGTGCGCGAGCATGTCGCCAAGGTCGGACTGCGCCGAAAGATGCTTGCGCCAATCCTTGCTGTAGTCGTCCAGCAGGAATCCATAGGCCGGGCCGGACGCGAAGGCGAAGAGTCGCGCGTAGGCGTCGCCTTTCTCCGCGTCGCCGAGCGCGGTGGCTACTGTCGCGTCGTTCTGCCCGCTCAGTCGACGGCCGGTATATTCCGCGAGGCCTTCGTTCAACAGGAGCTGGTTTTCCTGATCGGTCGCGTCTTTGGCCCGCGCGCGGCGCCAGGCGCGGAAGATCAGCGCATCGCGGATGGCGGTCTTGCGGGCCGCCGTGTCGGTCGCGGTCAGAGCGGCGGCCAATGCACGCCATTCCAGTCGCATGGTCGTGCGTCCGAACGCAGACCCGAGCTGCGCCTCCACGGGAGAGTTCGTGGGAAAGCCGAGGCTCTCCTGAATGACATGCCACGCTTCATGCGCCAGTTCGGTTTTACGTGTGGCGGCATCGTCAGGCAGCGGCCACAGGATCATCGACCAGCGCAGACCCTTCCATTCCACCGTCGTGCTGGAAATCAGAACTTCGCTGCCGAGCTTGCCCGTGAACACGTCACCGGTTTTCGTGAGCGCGTCATCGGGTGTGTTTTGGTTGGCAACGACTTCGCGCGTACCGGGATCGATGAACATGAGTGGTCCACAGACACTCTTGCCCCACAATGCGCCGCCGTCGCGGTCGCACATCGCCTGCCGATCGGCAAAGGCCGCGTGCGCGGCTCTGGGATCGATCGCTGTGGCTTGCGCTGACGCGAGCGTCAAGAACGCGGTCCCCGCCAGCGCGAGACCAGCAATGGTCTTCAACATCGGAATTCTCCTCGATCGTGCGTGTGGAATACGGAACGGCATCCATGGCGCTACACGAGTACATCCGAGCGAGTCAGCGAAGACGTCGTCGCCGTCGTTGCCCGACTTCACATCGCATCGGAATGCGCGTGAAGGCTGGCACTGTATTCGTCGTGAGTCCGGACCAATGGCAGGGCAAACATCAGGACCAGATAGATCAGCACCGGTATGCCGCCGGAAAATACGGACGCAATGACGAAAATCGACCGTACCCACTCGACTCGAATGCTGGAGTAGGCCGCCAGTCCCTGACAAACACCGAAGAGCCACTTACCCTCCTCGATTCGGCAAAGCCGACGAGAGCGGCCGGGTTGCGCAGCGGCTGCATCGCTGTTGCCGGCGTCGACGGCGCCAACCTGTTCAAAGACCGAGGCGACTTCTTTGCGGCTGAGAACGCGATTCTCCGGCGAGAGTTTCTCGCCAATGGATTGTTCAAGATCGCGAAGAATCTCTTCGCAATCCGGATCGCGTCTGAGGCGCGACCGAGCGTGCTCGAAATATGTCCGCAAGCCCTGATAAGCATCCTCGTCCAACAGGAATGTTGTCGAGTGCCCGCTAAGTCTGACTTGAACGACTATTTGCATGATGGCTTGCCCAACTCGTCGATGAGGCTTGTCAGAGATTTCCAGTACTCTCGAAACTCCGCCAGCTGTTTGCGGCCAGCTGCCGCAAGCTTGTAGTACTTGCGGGGAGGGCCCGTCTCGGATTCCTGCCACTCATAGTCCAACAGCTGCTCCCGTCGCATCTTGCTCAAGAGCGGATACAAGGTGCCTTCCTGGGTGGCGAAATCGGTCTTGCTGAGGCGTTGCATCATTTCCGCAACGTACACCCTGCCAGAAGACACGATCCCCAGGATCAGGAATTCCAGCAGACCCTTGCGCAACGTGTTGTACTTGTCGGGGTCCATACGTCACCAGCTACCTTTATATAAAAAGGTAGCTGGTGACATGCTTCCTGTCAAACCCGACTCTTCTCCTTTGACCGGCGGCTCCTGGCTGAAGTCGGCCTGCCGGCTCCGCAGGTCATTGCATCGAGCCGGGCTTGGCGGGAAAAAGTGACGTGGTGTCTTCGCTCCATTGGACTTGAGCACTCCGGTGCCGCGTGGGACGATCGCGCCGATGAACAGCCGACCACCCGCAGCACAGCACCTGCGCGACCTCGCACGGCTGCGCCGTGTTCGCGACCGGATCGATAGGGAATACGCGCAGCCGCTGAACGTCGAGGCGCTGGCCAGCGGCGTGCACATGTCGGCCGGACACCTCAGCCGCCAGTTCAAGCTCGCCTTCGGCGAGTCGCCATACAGTTATCTGATGACCCGGCGCATCGAGCGCGCGATGGCGATGCTGCGTCGTGGTGATCTCAGCGTCACCGAGGTCTGCTTCGCGGTCGGCTGCGCGTCGCTGGGCACTTTCAGCACGCGCTTCACCGAGCTGGCCGGGGTGCCGCCCAGTGTCTACCGGCGCGAGGCGGCGGGCGCGACGGCGGGGATGCCGTCCTGCGTGGCGCGGCAGGTGACGCGACCAGTCAGGACGCAACCGGTCAGGAATGGAGAAGCGCCGACCCCCGAGCCGGATCTAGCATGACGGCTCCTTCCACACCGAGCACGATTGTCATGGACATCAACATTCACGCGAGTTTTCTTCCGCAAACCGATCCGGACGCCTCGCTGGCCTTCTATCGCGACACCCTCGGCTTCGAAGTGCGCAAGGACGTCGGCTACAACGGGCTGCGCTGGATCACGGTCGGGCCGCCCGATCAGCCGGGCACGTCCATCGTTCTGTATCCGCCGGCCGCCAGCTCCGGCGTGAACGATGACGAGAAGCGCACCATCGCCGAGATGATGGCCAAGGGCACTTACGCCATCATGCTGCTGGCCACAAGGGACCTCGATGCCGCCTTCGAGCGGATACAGGCCAGCGGCGCCGAGATCGTCGAGGAGCCGACGGACCAGCCGTACGGGGTTCGCGACTGCGCCGTCCGCGACCCCGCGGGCAACCTGCTCCGCGTGCAGGAGCAGCGCTGAGGCGTTTGGCGACTGCAGTTGAAGCGGACGTGCGACAACCTTCCCGAATCGTCATCCCGGCGAAGGTCGGGATCGCTCCGCACCGTTGTAGAGCGATTCCTGCCTTCGCAGGAATGACGAGCAAAAGAAGCTGCTATTTCGAGATTCCCAATGCTATCGAGGCGGTTGGCGAAGATGCCTATCGACGGGCGAGCAACTTCAACCATGAAGCAAGAGACAGCCACCATGAAGAACGGGAAGAGCGGCTCGAAGGAAGCAAGCGCAGGCGAGGATCCCTCCGGGCTTATCGATGCGAGGATCGAGGAGCTGGGCGATTGGCGGGGCGAGACGCTGGCCCGGATCCGCGCGTTGATCAAGCAGACCGTGCCCGACGTGGTCGAGGAGTGTAAGTGGCGCGGGGTTCCGGTGTGGTACCACGGCGGGATGATCTGTACCGGCGAGACCTACAAGAACGCCGTGAAGATGACCTTCGCCAAGGGCGCCTCGCTGGCAGACCCTTCAGGCCTTTTCAACTCCAGCCTCGAAGGCAGCACCCGGCGCGCCATCGATTTCCAAGAGGCCGACAAGATCGATGAGAAGGCGTTGAAGGCGCTCATTCGCGCTGCCGCAGCATTGAATACGTCCAAGGCAAGCTGAGCCGCTGTTCCGCTTGCCGATCTTTGCCAGCAGTCAGAAACGATCCCAATACGGCGGATCGTCGAAGCGGCTTTTAAGGTGCGAGATAAAGAGCTTTGCCTTCGCCGTGTGCGAGCGGCCCGGCATGCGGACGGCGTGAATCGCTGACCCGGCTGCTTTTGGCGGTGTGGGTACTTCGGGAAACAAGGACACCAGTTTTCCCGCCCGGACGAAGTCGCCCACCAGCCAGCTGGCGAGGTGGACGATACCGATGCCGGCGACAGCGGCCTCCAGCAGCGCCTCGGTGTCGTCGGTGCGCAGCGAGCCGCGGACCGGAAGAGCGGCATCTCGATGGACTCCTGCAAAACACCACCATCCCGGTGGCGGGGTCGATGCGAACGTGAGGCAGTTGTGGTTCACCAGTTGCTCCGGTGTCGCGGGACGACCATGGCGGGCCAGGTAGTCGGGACTGGCGCAGGCCAGCCTCCTCGACGGCGCCAGGCGTGTGGCAACCAGGTCGCTGTCCGGCAATATGCCGATGCGAATCGCGACATCGACGCGCTGTGCCATCAAGTCCACGCGTTCGTCGCTGAGGTGCATGTCGATTTCGATCAACGGGTAGCGCTGCAAAAATTCAGCGATGGCGGGAACGACATGTCGCCGCCCGAAGGCAGCCGGCGCGGTGACCGTCAACAGGCCGCGAGGGTCGGCGTGGAGATCCGCCAAACCGTGTTTGGCGTCATCCATTTCAGAGACGATGTTGCGGGCACGAGGAAGGAACTGCTCACCGGCGTCGGTCAGCGCAAGCGACCTCGAACTTCTGGCAAGCAGCTTCACGCCCAGCTCGGCCTCTAGCGCGTCGATCTTGCGCGCGACGGAAGACACCGCCACATCGCGGCGCTTCGCCACGGTGGTGAAGCTGCGGTCCGTCGCAACCTCAAGGAAGGTCCTGATCGCGTCGAGCATCGTCGATGTTCCTTTGCGTAAATCGCAAATGATGTTTGCGATTTTATTGATTGTAGTGAAATTAGCAATCGCTCACCATCGCTCCGCCATCAGCCCATCCCATTCAAGGAAAACCCATGCAATCGAACATGCTCAGCAAAGCCATCCGCATCGCGACAGTCGCCACTGTCCTCGGCCTCACCGCATTGAACGCCTCTGCCGGCGCGCCTATGGCCAGGACCTCGGCGCCGGGCTATTACCGATTCATGCTCGGCAACTTCGAAGTCACCGCACTCAGCGACGGCACGGTGGATCTGCCGGTCGAGCAGTTGCTGCTGGAGCCCGCCGCGAAAACCGTTGCCGCGCTGGACAAGGCATTCTTGAAAACGCCGCTGCAGATCTCGGACAACGCCTATCTCATCAATACCGGAAAAAGGCTGGTGCTGGTGGACGTGGGTGCCGGCAGCCTGTTCGGTCCGACGCTCGGAAAGTTGATGAGCAACCTGAAGGCATCGGGCTACAAACCCGAACAGATCGATGACATTTTCCTGACCCACATGCACCCGGATCACGTGGGCGGCCTGTCGGCGAATCGCGTGATCCAGTTTCCGAACGCAGTCGTTCACACCGAGCGGCACGAGGCCGACTATTGGCTGAGCCAAAAGAACCTGGACAGCGCGCCAGCTGCGTCCAAGGGCTTCTTTCAAGGAGCCATGGCTTCGGTCGATCCCTATGTGCAGGCCGGGAAATTCGTTCCGTTCGACGGCAGCGTCGAGCTGGTTCCCGGCGTCAGGTCGTACCCCAGCTTCGGACACACGGTGGGGCACACCTCCTACATGATCGAAAGCGAGGGTCAGAAGCTGCTCCTGATGGGCGACCTGATCCACGTTCCTGCGGTCCAGCTCGACCACCCGGACGTGACCATCGCCTTCGACACCGACCCCAAGGCGGCGGCAGCCTCCCGCATCAAGGTATTCAATCAGGTGGCCAGGGAACGCACACTCGTGGCGGGGGCGCACCTCCCGTTCCCGGGCATCGGCCACCTGCGCGCCGTCGGCAAGACTTACCGATGGGTCCCGGTCGACTTCACCCGGATGCCGGTCGAGCAGCCGAAGCCGCACTGAGCGCAGGCGATGCGTCGGGGATTGATCATGGATTCGATTCAGTCCCGTCGCGTTCAGCTACCAGCGATAATCGAGGCGGCGGTGTGGAGCAGCCAGTTGGGCGGCATTCCGGCTGGCGGCGCGCCATCGCGGCCGACCTGCCGCCAGCGCGCGGTCGCCGCCCTTGTCAGTGAAGCAGCAAACGGATCAGGGACATTTTCCGTGCCGGATAAGGGAATCTCGAAAAACTCATGATTTGGCCCGTCATCCCGGCGAAAGCCCGGATGACGGGCAATTGGCCAGTTTTCCGAGACGCAGCCAAATTCCCCACCCCGTCTGCTGCCTACTCGAGGGCACGGGCTCTCACCAGGCCCGGCTGCGTCTCCGGCATGGTCAGGAAGACGGGCACGACGGCCAGGGCGACCGCGGCGATCATGGCGCCGGGCAGGGCAGTCCATCCGGTCAGCCGGATGAAAAGTTCGGCGAGGAAAGGTGTCATGCCGCCGAAGATGGCGGTGGCTACGGTCACGCCCAGCGCCAGGCCGCTGAGCCGGCCTTCGCCGGGAAACTGCTCGGCGGTGGCCGGGGCGCCAACCGCACTCACGCCGCCGGCGAGGCAGGCCAGCACGACTGCGCCGACAGCGATGTGCAGCTCGCCGCCGCCTGCCATCAGGCCGAACATCGACAACGGCAGCAGCATGCCGGCGACACCCAGCCAGATCAGCATCGGCTTGCGTCCGACCCGATCGGACAGCGCGCCCGCCAGCGGCGTGACCAGGATCACCGCCACCGCGGCAAGGGTCGACAGCCAGAGCGAACGGCCTTCGGCGAGGACACCGGACGAACTCAGGAAAGCCGGCACATAGGTGATGCCGACGTAATAGGTGATCGAGCCAAGCGCCGAGATGGCGAAAGTACGCAGCAGTGCGCGGCGATGATGGGCGAGCGTGTGGCGGAGCGGGGACTCGGGCACGGTGCGCTGCTTCACCTGGCGCAGGAAATCCGGCGATTCTTCCATGGTGGAGCGCGCGATCCACACGCAACCGGCCAGCGCCGCGCCCACAAAGAACGGAATGCGCCAGCCCCAGGCATCGAGACGGGCGGTGCTCAGCGTACCGACCACGAGTGCGGAGATCGCGATGGCCATCAGCGCGCCGACTTCGCTGGCGGCGGATGCCAGCGAGGTGATCAAGCCGCGACGGTCCTCGCGCGCGCCTTCCAGCAGGTAGGCGACCACGCCCGTATATTCGCCGCCGACCGAGAACGCCATAAAGCAGCGCAGCAACAGCAGCAGGGCGCCGGCCGCGGGCCCGATCGCGGCATAGTCGGGCAGCAACGCCGTCGCGAACATCGCCAGCGTCATCAGCATCATCGACAGCACCAGCGTGCGCTGTCGCCCGATGCGATCGCCGACATGCCCGAACACCATCGCGCCCAGCGGCCGCATGCCATAGGAAATGGCGAACCCGGCCAGCGTGGCCAGCAGCGAGTTGTTGCCACCGCCGAAAAACACCCGCGACAGCACCGTGGCGAAGTACAGGTAGAGCGTGAAGTCGTACCATTCCACCACCGTCGACAGCGCCGCGACTAGCATGGAGCCACGCGGGACTTCGGGGGTGCCGTGCGTTTCGGTCGAAGTCATGCAGGCGGATTGCCCTAAGCAAATGAGTAAAAAGAGACTTCCTCCCCTTTCGGCCTCGAGGGCCATGATGGTGATGCTGGTCAACCGTCACTCGAAGAGGAAGTCTCCATGAGCACTATAACCATTGGCGTGGATTTGGCGAAGAGC
>NZ_JBHSNG010000036.1:0-23478 GCF_042657005.1 Rhodanobacter terrae | reverse complement strand
TCCGAGGCTTACATCCAGAGCATTGAAGACAAGCTCAACCAGCGACCCAGAAAACGGCTACGCTTCCACTCTCCTCAGCAGATCTTCGATAAGTCTTTCAAACGCGCACTTCCTAATTGAATCGGCGCCCCACGCATGCCCGAGTTCGTGACCAATTAAAACCGGAAGAGTAATGGGCTGCATTCCTGCTGTGGTCGGTATCAGTGGAAAATCACATGCGTCAACGAACACGGTATTGGCATGCCCCTCACAGCCTAACGTGTCATCCGAAGGACAATATTCGTCATTTTTCTTATCACTCGTCGGCTCTATTTTGTAGACTGTGGATGGGTTTTCCAGGTCGGCGTTGAAGCTTCGAGCCGTTGGAGAATGAGCGTTTAAATATGCATAGGCATTCATCAGAGTGTGCGCAATAGCAGGATCACTCGCCACGACCTTCACTATTAGCCCGCTCGGGTCGTTGTTATCAACCGGATTGCCCGCTGCATACGCATAGATAGTTGCCCCTGACGCGAGTTCGTCGTACCGGAGGTCGGTTTCCCTAGGCGTGGTGCGGGTTAGCGAGCGGCTGACGAAGACACATTCTCCCTGTTCGGTGCGATTTTTCCCTGGACGCGAGTTTCGGCCGTGCGCGACGCGCGCGCAAGCGCGGGAACGGCTGGACAGGGTGAGGTGGCTAGCCGATGGCGTCGTGGCGCGCGGCCGCGCGCTGACGGGCTTCCAGGAGCTTGCGCACCAACGCCGCTACCCGTTCGGCATGGCGCCCGGTCAAGGTGAGGTGGCGTCGCGCGACGAGGCGGCGATTCGGGCGGTGCTGGCCAGGCCGGTATAAACAGTCCGCACAAAGAAGAACGCCCGCGCAAGGCGGGCGTTCGGTGAGACGTCGTTGGGCCTGAGGTTCTTTATGCGATGGGCAACTGAAGCGATTCATTCTTAGGCGAACAATCGACGTGCCACGTACCCGGATACAAATCCCGTTATAAGTATCGCCGGGACTGTGAACCAGAAAGTTCGAAGTAAAAAAATGATGTCCGATGATGAACGTATAAATGCCAGCAAAACTCCTAAAGGCATCGGTATCACCGCAATCGATCCAGCTGGCGCAAGCGCAGGCGAGGCCAGAACTACGCCAAAAGCAATAAACAAAGCACGCTTAAAGCGGTTAGCCCAGTTAGCTTTTCGAAGTGGATACAAAAGTAGTGCCAAAAGCGCGATACCAAGCACCAACTCGGCTATTGCCAAGAAACCAAGAAGTAAAAATGCAGAAACCATTGGTAATCGCCTTTTCTGAGACCTGCACTAGTAGTGATTGAATTGTGGAGGCTGAGCGACCCATGGAGCGGATACATTCCAATCCACTGCCCCCCAGAGGGGACCAGCAAACGCATCGTTTAACGCCGCAAAAGAACCGTCTCCCGTTCCTTGCGTAACGACGGAGATCGAGCCATCTTGACCCTGCACCACAGATCGAGTCACTTGACCTGGGTATAAAAGATGGCCAGGGAGAGTTGTATTGGTGACTGAACAATGCGATGGATCCACGGTATGCACAACAGGGCCCAACCCTGGAATATTTGATACGTCGCCCGTGCTTACAGGATTACCGTTTGAAAACGGAGCTGGATAGCGGCGAAGTTGGTTAAAAACATTCTGAGGTGTACACCCTGACTGAGCCGCATAGCAGATGAAATCTGTAACCGTATATTGGTGTGGTGCAAGTCCCAGAGGATCAATGTAGTCGAGCGGATCACTACCCGCATAGGCATACAGGTTCTCGCCGCCGCGCTCCCCGATCGGATCACGGCTGAGCCAGCGGCCGACAGTCGGATCGTACGCGCGGAACATCGTCAGCGACAGCGCCGTATCCGGGTCTCGCAGCATCCCCGCGTAACCGAAGTCAGGCTGTACGCCGCGCGCGGCCTCTACCAGGCCATACGCACCGTAACGGGTGGTGCCGAGCACCTTACCGGTCGTGTCCGTTACACCGCTCACGCTGCCCAGCTGGTCGCGCACGTAGTACAGCGCTGCCGTTCCATGCATCTCGCCCTGATCGAAGTAATCGGCTGTCACCACGTCGCTACCATCGCGGGCCTGGCAGACTGTCGTTCCGCACCAGAGATACCGTGTGTCGGTCGGGTTGGTGCCAGTGCTCTGACTGCTGATTTCCAGGCGCCGGCCGAGGCCATCGTAACGGTAGGTCGTGACCTTCCCGCTGGCGATATCGATGAGACCGATCAGACGTCCGGCAGCGTCCCAGGCGTACTGCCGTGTTCCGTCATTGAGCAGTTGCCCGTCGGCATCGTATTGCCAGGCCTGTCCATTAACCGTGGCCAGCTGGTTCAGGGCATTGGCGGTGGCGGTGAAGGACGAGGAAGCACCGGAGGCCTGCAGCAAGTTATCGGCGGCATCGTAGTCGAACCGGATGGCGTCGCGCCTTTTCCCTTGCACGTCGGTGAGATGGTAGGCCTGATCGTAGCCGTACCGCTGGTAATCGCTTCGCCCCAACCCGCCGTGATCCCCGTTGTGATCAAGATCATCCCGATCATTCCGATCGCCCGACTCGACGCTGCGATCACCGTCATGCATGTCCTGGGTGTCGGCTTCACCCTCATCGGCGTCATGCATAGGCGCCGACATCCAAGGCGCCAATGTCATCGCCGATGTAAGCAAGTGCTCCGGCGAATGGGTGTACGTCAGCTGTGCCGTCAGACGATGTTTGCCGGCACGATAGGTCAGTCGCCGCAGCTGCCTATCGCCTAGATTACTGTCGTACTTCGCCGTGAGCGTCAGACCGGGATTGCCGGACGGGGTGATCAGCGATCGCACCGTAAGCTGATCGGTATCGCCCAGGTAGTCGTGGTGGAAGACCCCCAGCGGATTGCGTTCCTGACTCAGGCGGCCAAGGGGGTCATACGTGTAGTCCGTCTCGACGTCGGTCGTGCGCTGGATGATCCGCCCCAGCGCATCGTACCCGTAGTGCACTGTGTCGTTCGCGCTGAAGGGGCCTGTCTCGGAGGACTGCCGAAGCGCACCCGGCTGCCCGGCCGGGACGTAGCTGAAGTGGGTAGCCCCCAGCTCGTCGGACATGGCGACCACGCGAGGATAGTAAGGGTCATAGGTATAAGCGACCGATGCCGTCGGATAGACGGCGTGCGCGTACTGAACGCCCGTCAAGAGATCGGCGCGGTCGTAGCTGAATGCGGTGGTCTGTCCCAAGGCATCGGTAAGACCGGCCAGGCGGCTGCTGTTGTCAAACGTAGAGGTCGCCCCTGAACCGTCGGCGTAGGTCTTGGCCGCCACTCTTCCTTCGAGATCGCGAGTCCACGTGGTCACGTTCCCGCTGGGGTCGGTCATCGTGTGTCGTGTGCCGTTGGGGTAGTACCCATACCGGGTAACGCGACCGAGCGGATCGGTGACGGCGATCAGGTTGCGCTCGGCGTCGTAATCGAAGCGCGAGGTGTTGCCCTGGCGATCGGTTTTGGATGTGAGGTCGAGCCGGTTCCAGACGAAACGGCTGCTCGTGCTGTCCGGATAAACGATCGATACGATGCGATCGAGCGCATCGTATTGATATTGGCGCGTGTAGCCTTGGGCGTCGGTATCCGTGGCAACGTGGCCATTCGCGTCATAGGTAAAGCGGTGATCCGTGTTCCCCAGGGCGTTGATCACCGCCGTCAGATAACCGTTGCTGTCGTATTGATACCGGGTCGTCTCGCCCAGCGGATTCGTGACGGAGAGTCGCTGACCGCGGTCATTGTAGGTATAGGTGGTCGTTGCTCCGGCCGCATCGGTGGAGGTCAGCGGCTCGTGCTGGCTGTTGTAGGTGTTGCTGGCCAAGGTGTCGAAGCCGGTGGCGACCTTCTGCTGCACCTGGACCAGGTCGATGCCGTTCGGCGCATAGGTGTTGACGGTGACCCGGCCATCGGGGTCGACTTTCTGGGTCACCAGACCGTAGGCGTTGTAGGTGTAGTGCGTGATCTGCGTACTGCCGTCGCTCAGTACCCGCCCGACATTACTAGGCTTGTTCAGCGTGCCCGGATAGTACGGCGCAGCCTGCCCGGCGTAGTCGTACCAGATCATGCCCTCCAACGGATACTTGACGTTCTCCAGCACGCGTGAGGTGTAGTAGCAGCACGGATTGACGTGCTCGAAGTGCTTCAGCCGGGCCTTGTTGTAGTCGCAGCTTGTGTTACCGCCGCTTACTGTGCAGGCCGCGGCGAAGCCGTCCTTGTCCCAGTAGTACGAGTCGCGATAGTTGAGGTAGGCATTGAAAGTGGTCATGCCACTGGGGACCTGCGCGACGCTGAAGGGCACGCCCGGCGCCGAGGGCAGGTATTCGGTGCGCTCGGTATGGCCATCCGGATCCGTGGCCTGGATCGACAGCTCCGTGCTGTTCCCGTTGGCACCCTCGGTGTGTGCGAAGGTGGTGGTGCCGTAAGGCGTGGTCATCGCCTTGATGAACGTGCCGCCATCGTAGGCGAAGGTCGAGGTCATGCCGATCACGTCGGTGATCGAGACCAGCCGCTGCTGGCTATCGTAGGACAGCGTGGCATGCCGTCCATACGGATCGGTGATGCCGGTGACGAGCAGCGGGTTGGTGCTGTCGCCGTACGCGAAGGCGGTCAGTTGACCGATCGCGTCGGTAATCGTGGTCAGGCGCCGCTGGCCGTCGTAGTTCAGCGTCAGCGCATTGCCCTGCGCATCGACGATCTGGGTGAGCAGTACCTTGCGAGGGTAGCTGGCCGCCCCGTCGGCGGTGGCAAAAATATCCTTGCGGCCATCGGCGAAACGCAGCTCATAGGTGACAGGGCTACGGGAGGTCATGACCAGCACCGCCCCGTTGTCCGGCTCAGGCGCGAAGGCTCCGGTCGCAGCGTTGTAGCCGTTGTAGTCCCAGCCGCCACCGCCCGCGACATAGCGCAACACCTGGCTGCCCAGGGATGTCGGATCGTCCTGAATCCAGGAGAGCCAGTTGAGTGTCCATTTCTGCCCCGCGTTGAACGTGTTGAACACCGCTGGCTGAATCGCCTCCCGTTGGTTATAGGTGACCGTGGTATAGACCTCCGGCCCCAAAGGCGGGGTATAGCCGATCGGTGTGTCTGTGATATTCAGGCCCGCGAGCAGCGACTTGAAGGAGTAGACCGGCATCCCCTTGGACGTCTTGCAGCCGCACCCGTCACTGCTGTCTTGTGTGGTGTTGGCTTTGGGCTCGTTCGCTTGCGTGGTGCCTGCCCAGGCGTGCATCGCGGTAAATGTAAGGAATCCGGTTAGAAGGAGCTTGCCCAGCGTATTCATGACGTTCCTTTTCATGTGTCCTTTCTCTCACGCAAGTCGATTTGAAATGGGTTGATCAGCGAACGGGAAGGAGTGAGACGGGGTCGATCCGCGCGCCTTCCGGCATAAGGCGGCCGGTGGCAAGACTGACCTGCTGGCCGTGGGTCGTGGTGAACGCCCCTTGCCGGTAACGCTTGAAGCAGGCCCCGTCGCCCTTCTGGCACAGCGTCGCCACGCAACCGGTCAGGCCGTGAAAGAGCGCGAGATCGGCCGGACCGCCTTGGGCGGTTTCGTCATGTGCGGCGTCATGAGGGGCGTACCGGACAAGGTCGCCCGCGTGATAGGGGGCGGAGGCATATTCGGTCTTCAGCATGAACAGCGTGACCGGGTGACCTTCCTCCCCGGCAATCGTCACCAGCTTCACATCGCGCAGATAGGGTTGCACAGCGGCCGGCAAGTTCTTCCAATACCCGTGCGCCTTGGCCCACCGAAAGACCCGAGCCGTATCCGCGTCGGAGCCCACGTCATCGAGCCGGCCGATCACCAGGTTCGTATAGACGCCATCGGCGAGCAGCCCGCAGTGATCCACGGTGCAGTGAGGCGAAGAGTCGCTCCCGGCAGCGCGGGCAGAGGGGATGGACAAGAGGAAGGCGAACGCCAGCAGCACGCTAATCTGTCGTCCACTACCGATGCGTGCGGCGGACCCATCCGTAGCGATCGGACATGCGGAGCCGCTTCGTTTTCCGTACCTCGCGTTGAAACCTCGCGCATGGATGCGCGACAACACATGCCGAACAAAATCCATTTAAACGTCCCCTGTATTTCGGCCAACCAAGTTCCCGACTACTTGCTCTGCCGCGTTTCGCCATCGGTTACATGAGCGACCGCTCGCGCTTCGCCGATGAACGGCGATCGAACTTTTCAGTGACTCCCCAGTCCTGACTTCGGCTGCACCATGACGAACTGCAAGGCGGCGGACAACGGTGGGCAATATCGCCTTGTCCGCCCGCGAACGTCAACCTGCAGGATATTGCGGTGCGCCGGTTGAATCCCAGCACAAATGGCCTCCCATCACTTGATGCTTCCGTGCGAATGGGCGCTGAGGTTAGCCTCGCGCGATTTCTGATATGTGAGTGTCAGCGTGCCCGTTACGAGGTTTTTCGCCACTTCATAGTCTGGGTTGAAAGTTGCCAGGTGATGAGCTGCAGACCCAACTGCGGTGGCGACCAGTGCCGCACCTATCACGGCCTCACCGATTACCGGGACGACAGCGGCAACTGCGGTTGCGCCGATCGCAGCCGCCACGCGTCCCTTTTGGTAAATTCTGCACCTCATGCCGCGATCTTCGATCAGCTTTTCGACAGCCTTGACGGCCTCTGGCATATGGATCCGGTTTATGCCGTCGATAACAAAGTCCTCGCGTGAGTCAAGTTTTGCCCCAACGCCCTCCTTCGTAATCTCATCCAACTTGAAAACGTTTGTATCCATGTATGCCTTACCCCTCTTACAAATGTTTAGCCAGCATAGGTCCGAACTCTCCGCCTGTCACTCGCCCAGCATCTGGCCCCGTCGAATCGAGTTGCTGACGCTCGGTGGTGAGAAATCGGGAGCCCACGACGGCATCAACGCCAGCCGAGTTGACCGCCATGGTGTGGGCTTACGCACCCAAAGGTGGGTCGAAGGCGGGCAGCTAGTTGTCTCGAAGCTATGCCTCTAATGCGTAACCTCAAGCCGTAAGGTCAGGCACCTTTGACGCCTCAACCAACACGTTCTCCATAATCGTTGCAATCGCCTCTTCAACCTCGACATCTCTCACTACGATCCTCTCGCGCTTGGCCACTATCTCCTCAAGCTTCGGAACAAAGGTGCCCGTGACCAGCGCACCGCGAGACGTCGAGCCATATATGGTCCGCAGGAACTTCGCGTCGATTGTCTTCCCAACGAAAACTGTGAACTCGCCAATCTCGGCCTCCGTCAGAAGGTAGTCGAAGACAAATTCCCGCATCTCGGCGTCCAGAAGGCGCTGTATGGCCACGGCATCATCCTCGACAAAGAGATCCAGGACCTTCTTGATTCCATTGCTGCCCAGGGAGCCACCCGTAAACATTCCTAACACCGAGCCGATCCCTGCACCGATGGCCGTGCCAGGCCCGGGCGCCACGGCAGTGCCAATGGCGGCGCCTAGGGCGGCTCCCGAATAGCCCCCGGCAATCCCTCCCGCCGACCCGGCAACCGTTGTGCTGAAGTTCTTGCCTGCCTGGGGCCATGAGACAGTGCCATCGAAGGTTGCACGATACATATCCGGCGCAGTGACGATAACGGCTGTCGCCACCGTCGTAATGGTATTGCTGCGGGCGAGCTTGGCGACATGGTTAATTGCTGCGCCGCCACCCACGGCTTTACCAAGGCTCACCTCGGCGACCTTGTTGATCACCACCTTCCCATACTGCGTCTTATAGATCAGGCGCACGGCATCACGCGCCCAGACCCGGCCGATGGCCGCGGCACGGGTGCGAAGCACCTGCGAGGTGACCATGCCTACGCCCAGGGTAATGGCGCCGCTCGCTAGGCCGGTCAACACCGACTCCTTCATAGCCTCTTTGGTCGGCTCGCCGTTCCATACACGGAACGCGAAGTCGAGGGTGAACGCGATGCCGAACGAACCGGTCGCGCTCACGGAATGGGATTTGAAGTCATAGACGAGGCCATCGACTGTGCCGGCCTTAGCGATGTTGCGTGCCTGCTTATAGGTCACGCTGCCCTTGGCCACGAGCCTCTCGGCCTCGGTCGGATCCGTAACGCCCTCAACCTGCCCCAAGCGGATCTTTTCTTGCATGATCTTGATGCAATCGTTGTACTGATCGCTCGGAACTTCGAGGAGCTGTTCGCCATAGCGGTACTTACGGTCTTTGAAGGCGGCGTCCACCGTGTCCTTGGCGGTCTGGCAATACTTGGTCTGGATTTTCACCCCGTTGACCACCCGGTCGGGACCATCAAGCGTGTTGCTTGTCCCGACGTTTTCCACCTTCCGAAAATGCAGCCGGTCGTCGAGAATGTTGGCATCCTCGGCCGCAAAGCCGTGACCGGACTTAGTGTGGAACTTATTGATTGAGGTAGCTTCTACGCTTTCACTAACCATCGGAGCGACCCACCCCTCGGGGCGAATTGCCGGCTTCAAATTCACCTTCTGCATCACACGTCCCCTGTAAGACTTGCTGCGTTAGTTGGGTTTGGCGGGCTTCAGCCGGATGGCGGTCATGACGGCCACGGCGCTAACGACGCCGGCGGCAAAGGCCGCTGCGAAGGCACCCAGGTACTGGTACGGGCCAGGAATGATCATGCGGTTACCTCGTTAGCGTGGCCACAGCTCGGGCAGAAGCGAGCATGGCGGTCGATGAAGGCGCCGCAAGGTTCGCACACGGTGACCTTGAACTTGTTGACCATCTTCAGGCGCATGTAAGCCAGTTGGACCACGCAAGGCACGGTGACGCGGTACGCCGGACTCGAGAGATCGGCAAGGGTCCACAGGCCGGCAACCGCCCAGCCGATCGGCCCAAGGACCATGCCCAAGGTGCGGGTAATCGCGGCGTTCGCCGCCAGCTCAAGGCCACGGCCGGTGAGGGTGCGAGCAACTGAATTGGCTACGATCATAGCCATGCGATAGGTTGCGAAGCCGGCAACACCACCCATCGCAAGCGTGGCAGCCGCCGTGGCCGGGGCTGCAATCGAGAAGCTGCCACCCAGGTCCTTTGTGACCTTGCGCGCCGTCTCGGAATCCATCTTCTTCAGAGACTCACCCATGAGATGGCGGATGATGCTGGCCTCAATGTCTTCCACGCGATCGTGTTTGCCGCTCGACACCTTCATGTGGGAAGCCACGTCGCGGACGATCTCGTCGTAACTGATCGTCGGCGTCGCATCCGGGAGGATCTTGTCGAGCAGCGACCCAAGGCCCATTGACGTACGCATCTCGCGGTAGAAGTTAGTTAGCGTATTGCCACCGAACTTTAGGATCTCGTCAGCCAGGGTGCGGCGGGCCGAAGCGCCGAACGACACGTTGTCACGGCACTGCACGAGCAGCTTGCAGACATCGTTAGACAGAGAGAGGCGGCCTTCGCCGCGGTCTGTCACGTAGTCGGCGAGGATGCAGAGGTCGTCGTCATCGGCCTCGGCTATCAGGGTGTAGATGACGGCGGTTTCGTTCTGAGTGTTCATGCGTTGTTCGGCCTACTGTTTTGGGTTGCCGTGCGGCCTGCGAGTGCGCAGAGCGTCAACAGCATGGGAAGGTATTTGTTGCTCAGCTCGCCGAGCGGCAGTACGGCAGATGTCGTCTTGATGTTGCGCTCGATGCGTTGGTCGGCTTCAAACACATCGAGCTCTGACCACGGCCGTGCATCGAAGAGCTTCATCACCCGGGCCACATCGACGGCGGCGCGAGAGCTTTCGATGGGCCCGTGGATCCCTGCCGAAGTAAGGCCCTGCATGAGTTCGGTAAAGCGATCCACCTCCCTGGACTCGGCGAAGATCGACATCGCTGTGGCCATGACAGCCCAATCACTCGGCCGCATAAGCAGGAATGCCGGCGGTATGCCCAGCACATCGGATATGGCGCAGATCGAGCGGAGATCCGGATTGGCGGGCGCCCCGGCATCCCTCGCCAAGTATTTCGAAAGCACTGAGCGGCTGATTTCGGCCTGCTGTGCCAAGGCGCTTTGCGTGATTGGTTTCGGTCTGCCCTCGTCGTCGATGTCCGCTACTCTGACAGCGCGCCGTACGGAGTCCACAAGCGAAGTTGCTACCGCGCCGTGCGAACCGTTTGGTTTCCCCCTCTGCATACCGTTCCCTGTTCCGTTTATGTGGTGCAGAGTCTAGACAACGGCGCACCGGACCTTCCAGCGGCGATGTCCATGATGGTGAACACGATATGGTTGCGCTTTTTCTGAAGCTCATGCTATTCACCCGCGCGACCATGCCGGCGTGAGCTGAGGGCTAAGTTTCAGTGCAGCCCGCCAAGAGTGAGGAATCAACGTCTAACCGAGCGTTCGGTATGGGTCCAGGCTGTGTGAAAACTCAAGATCGGCTCTGACGAGCACAAATTTCAACCATTTTTTTCCGTCTGTGGCGAAATCTGAGTGTCTGGACATCTGCTCACTGCTCAGAATGCGACTGTCGTGAGCAACGCAAATAGCTTTCACACAGCCTGCGTCGGCAAGCGACCTTAAGTCGGATGGACAACTCGTTGGCGAAGCCGGTCGAGTTGTCCAGCGAGGCCCGTGAAATGGGTTGGCAATGACTGGCCAACAGGGTGGCTATCTGCATTCGATGCGGTGCTGACGCGGCGTCCGGGTTCCGTCACCGACCTGGGCTGTAGCGGGGGTTCGGCGGCACCGGCGCATGGGCACGGATTGGGCTGTGGGTGGCACAGGTGGTTGTGCGGCGATTACATCCGATGTAATTGGAGTACCGCACAACCCTCTCTACTCTTTGGGTGTCGCGCCACCAACCCGTGGTGCTCACCGTCAAGGAGATACCATGTCCAGCTATGCCGTCCACACGATCGAGTCCGCCCCCGCGCAATCGAAGCACGTGCTCCAGCAACTGCAACAGGCGTTCGGCCTGATCCCGAACATCGCGGCCGCGATGGCCGCTTCACCGGTGCTGATCAACGGGTTCATCGGCCTGTTCGAGCGCGTGCACGCGAGCAGCCTGACGGAGCCGCAGATCCAGACGCTGCTGCTGACCAACGCGGTCACGAATGCCAGCGAGTGGGCGGTTGCGTTTCACACTGCGCTCGCGTTGCAGCAGGGCGTGCATCCCGCCGATGTCGACGCAATCCGGCATGGCGCACTGCCTGATGTCGCCGGACTGGCCGCGCTGTCGACACTGGCGCGCACGTTGATCGAAAAGCGTGGCCACCTCGCCGAATCGGACCAGAGACGCTTCTTCGAAGCGGGGTTCGGCCCCGAGCAGATACTCGAGGTCATTGCGGTGGTTGCCGCATCCACGATCACGAACTACGCCGGCAGCGTTACCCGGCCGGTGCTCGAAGCGCCGTTCGGGAAATTTGTCTGGCATGCGCCCGCACCCTGAGTCCACTATCCGCCTTGCTTGGGAAACCCCATGAACGTCGGCAGTCCCAATCCGAGAGCGTCGTCGAGCGAACTCGGCGAGTTGTTGCGCTTTTGGCGGGACGTGCGTGGTGTGAGTCAGCTCGACCTTTCGCTCGAGGCCGGTATCTCCCAACGCCAGATCAGTTTTATTGAAAGCGGACGCAGCGTGCCGGGCCGGCACACGGTCCTGACTCTGGCGCAGACGCTCGACGTGCCGCTGCGCGAGCGCAATGCACTGCTGCTCGCCGCCGGCTACGCACCCGTTTATTCGGAGGCACCGTGGAACGCACAGGAGATGCACAGCGTCGTCCGTGCACTCGAGCGGGTCGTTCGCCAGCACGAACCGTTTCCGGCGATCGTGATGGACCGCCACTGGAACGTGCTGATGACCAACGATGCTGCGTTGAGCTTTTTCAACCACTTCATCGACATGGCTTCGCGCGAAGGGCGGCGCAACATGTTGCATCTGATCTTCGACCCGCAGGGTATGCGTCCGTTCGTAGCCGACTGGGACAATGTCTCGCGAAGCCTGTTGCAACGGGTGTACCGCGAAGCGGCCGGTCACATGATCGACAACACGAGCAGCCTGCTCGACGAACTGCTTGCGTATCCCGATGTGCCGCACGACTGGAAGTCGCATCTTGCGAGGTCCGTTACGCCGACGATGCCGGTCATTCCGCTCGGCTTCGTCAGCGAGGGCGGGGTTCTTCGCTATTTCTCGATGGTGACCAGCGTTGGAACACCGCAAACCGTGGCCGCGCAAGAGCTGCGTCTGGAATGCATGTTCCCCGCCGATGATGCAACCGAAGCACGCCACCAACAGCTGTTCGCAGCGCATTCAAAGTAACTGTCCCGGCGGCTCCGCTATTGAAAGCGGAACGTCGATTCATCGTCATGGATAGTCCCGGCATCTGACGACTTGAACCGCCAGGACGATCAACACGCCTGCGATCGCCAGCATCGAAGCCAGCAGCGCCCAGGGCGGCGCTCCCACCAGCAGCGCGGTGCGCGCATCGAAATACGGCATCGCCAACCCGGACATGATGTGGTGGACATTCAACGGGTACCGATTCAACGGAGGAAACAGCACCGCGATGGGATAGAAGATCATGAAGACGAACGAAGCGGCCAGCGCGGCATATTCGTTGCGGAACAACGTCGCCGCGAGGAACGCCACGGCGAAGAACACCGCGCCGCCTGCCAGCCACAACAGGCCGAAGCGCACCATCTGCCCCAGCGGATACGACACGTACGCCAGCTGCGAGCACACGGCCAGCAGCAGCAAGGGCAGGGCCGACAGCACCGCGATCTGCCCCAGGCCGAGCAACGCCTGCATCCCTACGAGTTGCGCGCGGCTCGCGGGCAGCGCCAGGGTGAATCCCGCGGTCCGGTGCAGGCGCTCGCGCTGCAGGCCGCCGAGCGCCAGCACCACGGCCATGATGACGAACAGGCCACGTGCCGGTCCGCCGTAGACCAGCCGGTAGATGAAACCGACATAGGGGGCGCCGACAAACGGTTCGTTTGGCACGAACACCTTCATCAAGCTGCCGCGGCAGAACACGCCCGACACGCAGATGGCTGCCAGCAGCGCGGCGCCTAGCAGGAATCGCTCCCTGCTCTCGCGCCAGGCCTTGAACAGCAAAGGCGTCAGGGCGCTCATGAAAAATCCCGACGCACCGTGATGCCGCCGGCCATCCCAACCAGGCACAGTGCCACCAGCGCATACAAGCCTAGCGACAGCCAGGGCAGCGGAGCAGCGAAGGCGGCCAGCGATGTTTCGCCGTGGACGGTGGAAAGGCGCGCGCCGTGCATGGTCCCAACCAAATCGAACGCGGGATGGCCCTCAAGCAGTGGCAGTTCGGCGAGGACCGAGCAGACGATCAAGCCGGCCACGGAGGCGATCGCCGGCGAGTAGGCGCCCGACAAGACCACGGAAAAGAAAAACGTCAGCGCAAAGATCACCATGCCGCAGCCGGCCCACAACACACCGAACTGCAAAGCATGCACGAACGGATAAGCTTCTCCGACGAAGGGCGACAGCAGCGGAATCAGCAGCGCGGGCAGCAGCGCCAATAGCGCCACCTGGACCCATCCCATCGCGGCTCTGACGGCGATCAGCCGCCACCGGCTCACCGGCAGCGACAGCGTGAACCCCGCCGTGCCCTGCGCACGCTCCTGCAGCACACCGCCGAGTCCGAGCACGATCACCAGCAGGATGTACAGATCCAGCACATTGGCCTTGTAAACCGCGCCCCAGATGTAGAGCGCATAACTCAACGGCTCATCGGCATGGGCACGTACCTGCTCCTGCAGCAGCACCACGGCGCCGCACATCCACAGCAAGGCCACGGCGCTGATGGCGAAGCGGATCCAGCTCTCCCGCCACATCTTGTACCAGAGCATCAGGGCACGTCCCTGACGATGTCGAGAAAGACGTCGCGCAGGTTCACCGGCGTCACCTGCACGACGGCGTCGAAGGAGCGCGCATGAGCCACGATGCCCTCGACGTTGGAGCTGGCGAGCACCCGGGCCTGGCGCCCCCTGACCCGTATCCGCTCCACGCCGGCAAGATCGAATGTCGGCATCGGGCCTTGCGCGGCGGATTCAACGGTGATGTTGCGATAGTTGTTCAGCAGGTCGTCGAGCAAGGTGTTCATGACCAGCTTCCCGCGATCGATCATCAGCACCCGATCGGCGATCCGCTCCACCTCACTCAACTGGTGCGAAGAGAAGAAGACGCTGGTGCCGGCGTCGCGTACCTCCTGCAAGGCCTGCAGCAGCTCTTCGATGGACACCGGGTCGAGCCCTTCCGAAGGCTCGTCGAGAATGACGAGCTCGGGCCGCCGCGCCAGCGCCAGCAGCAATGCCAGCTTGGTGCGCATGCCCTTGGAAATCGCCTTGACCTTGCGTCCCAGCGGCAGCTGATAGTCCTTCAGCAGGCGCGCCTCGATCTCCGGTCGCCAGTCCGGATAGAACGCGCGGGTGAAGCGGATGAGCTCGGCGACGGTCATGTATCCGTACAAGCCCTTGTCCTCGCCCACGTAGGCGATGCGGCGACGAATCTCCAGACTCTGCGCGGGATCGGCAACGTCGTAGCCCAGCACCCGGCCCGTGCCGGCGGTGGGACGGATCATGCCGAGCAGCATCTTGATCGTGGTGCTCTTGCCGGCGCCGTTGCGCCCCAGGAACCCGGTGATGCGCCGGCGCTCCACCGTCAGGCTCAGCTCACGCACCGCCTCGACCGAGCCGTAGTGCTTGGTGAGGCCGTGGGTCTCGATGACCGGTTCGTAAGTCATGTGTCGGGAAGCCCGCCGGGTTTGATCGTCCACGAATCGGTTATCGAACGGTTCCGCCGTGGCGTGCAGCGGATGCTTCGGCGCTGTGAAAAACAGCTATCAGGATTCGCTCGCGTTGATAGGGTTTTTGAAGCATGTACAGGCCGACCGCGGCGACGACCGACGCGGCACCCAGCCCGAGCAGCGCCTTGAGGATTTTGCGGGTCGGGAATGTTCTCAGCAGTTCATAGGATGCTCTTTCCCTGATTGCGGACAGCGTGCATCCAAGAGCCCAATACAGCGCGACCCGGCGCGATCCGACATAGGCGATCTCGTTGAGCATGGCTTCGGCCCAGTCTCTGCGATGCGCGGGCAGTATCCAGGTCGCGAGCCGGACCGCTGCAATTAGCACCGTGGATCTCAAGTCGCGGTCGGCCATCAGATTCGTCCCGGCGATAGCGGTCGCCATTTCGCGCTTTCTGGCCGCGCATGCGCGATGGCGTAGGCGGCCCCTTCAGCATTGAGGCGATACAACTTTCTCGGTGGACGGCCCTGGTGCGGCGACGGCTCCCACCTGGATTCGACCAGGCCTCTGTCGCTCAATCGCATGAGAATGGGATAGAGCGTTCCCGAGGGGAGCCCCGTCTGCTCGGACAAGTCATACCCGTGCAGCCATTGGGCACGTTGCGACAGCAAGGCAGCCAGAAGCTTCCTGGTTTGTGTCGAGGGCGTCCTGGACGGCGTCATGCAAAAAGTCTACATATGTAGCAACGACAAGGCAAACCTTGGTCACGGGCGTGCGCGCGGCGATATACGAGACGCCCGACAGCCGGGTTGAGCCGTGCAGCGAAGCAGAGATCAAATTCGACGCCGGGTGCCGACGGCCTAGCCCCATTCAGCCCATTCCAGGCTGCCCCGCGCAGCCTGGAATGACTTGAAGATACCCAAGTCGTTGCGCCCTTGGGTGCGACATCGACGACACCTGGACCGAGGTCCAGGTCGTGCTAGATTGACCCATTGGGCGTGCATCCACGATCCGGTCATACGCGTGTTCCGACATAAGGCTTTCCGACAAGTTGTTTCGTGGCTGGCTCTGCTGGCCATGGCGCTCGTTGTCGTGATGCCGGCCGTTTCCCGCGTCATGCCCATGACGGCATCCATGCCGTCCATGCAAGGGATGGCTGAGGCGTGTCCGCAGCGGACGGGCGAAGAGAAGCATCCGGCGCCGGGCCATCCCGCCGACCCGACCGATCGATGCGGCTACTGCGTCCTGTTTGGCCATCAATCGATACTCGCCTCGAGCCACGTGCTCCATCTGTTGCCCGCGGCGCCCGGCGCGGCCGAGTCGACACCCCTCCCGGTGCGTCGTAAGGATGCAACCCGGCGTTTGAGTGCAGACCCGCGCGGGCCACCGCGCATAGCCTGACCCGCGGCACATGTGCCACCGCGATGGTGGCAAGCGTGCCATTCGACTCTTGCCGCCGTTTTCCCGACACCCCGCTGCGCCGCTTCACGCCGCGTTGCCTGGCTGTCCGGATAGTGCGCCGGCAATCCCCGGCCCTGGCGGATCAGCCGCCGGGCCGGATCCATGCATCGGGAATTTCATTCATGCATCTTCTTCGGACGTCCATACATCGGGACAGGCGTCGTGCGCCGGTTGGACAGACCACTTCCTGTCTCCGATCCCAGCGGTCATGGCGGCGCGGCGCGGGAATAATGTCGGCGGCCCTGCTGGCGCTCGGGCTGCTTCCGCAAGTGGCGCAAGCCTGCGCGACGTGTGGCTGCACCTTGAGCACCGATGCCGCCACCGGATACTCCGCGGCATCCGGCTGGCGCATCAACGTGGATTACACTTTCATCGATCAGAATCAGCTGCGTCACGGAAGCAGCAAGGCGACGCCGGCCCAGGTGGTCGACCAGCCTTCCGATCCGTCACTCGGTGGCGGTGAAATCGAAAAGGGCACCGTCAACCGCTACATCAACGTCGCTGCCACTTATCGTTTCAATCCGGATTGGGGTGTGACCCTCGTGCTGCCCTACGTGCTGCGCAATCACGAGACCTACGGCACGCAGTTGCAGCCGTACACACCGGCCGAGAGCGCACCGGGCCAGGCAAGTAGCGCCCATGTCGCAGGCATCGGCGATGCCAAGCTGCTGGCCAGTTACCAGGGTTTTCTGCCGACCCACAATCTCGGCGTGCAGGTCGGCGTGAAGCTGCCGACCGGCCATTACGGCGGGCAGACCGAAGACGGCAACCTGGTCGGTCATCCAGTGAAGTTCCGGAACGGTCCGGGCCTCGGCCAGTCGCTGGATACCAGCCTGCAGGCAGGCACTGGCAGTACCGACCTCATCGCCGGGGCGTATTACTACCAGCCCGTGAGCCAGAATTTCGATGCCTTCGTCAGCGGGCAGTTCCAGGCCGCCATCAAGGAGAAGCTGGACCGGCCCGGCGCGGACTATCGCCCCGGCAACCTCGCCTCCGTCAGTTTCGGCCTGCGCTACGAAGCGCACGCGAACTGGGTACCGCAGGTACAGATCAACTGGTTCCACAAGATGGCCGACCAGGGCTTTCTGGCCGACGTACCCGACACCGAAGGCACCGTGGCCTATCTGAGCCCGGGCATCAGCGGCAGCCTGACCAGTAACGTGCAGTTGTATGCCTTCGTGCAGGTCCCGGTCTACAGCCACCTGCAGGGCTATCAGCTGTTTCCGGGATGGACCGGCACCATCGGCCTCAGCATGAAACTCTGAGCACAAACGCATCGTCCAACAAGTGTTGCCGGCACGGCCCGGCAGCGCTCCGCGAGATCATCCGAGCATGTCCACCATTCATCGCATCACACTCGACCTCTGCAGGGCGATGGCTTGCCTAGCACTGGCCGTCTTCGCGCAAGGCGCGTTCGCCAACGAGCTGGAAGTGGGCCGGCCGGCGCCGCCCATCATGCTGCATACGCTCGGGGGCAAGCAGATCGGCTTGCAGGACCTGCGCGGCAAGGTGGTCATCGTGACGTTCTGGGCTACGTGGTGCGGGCCATGCCGGGAAGAGCTGCCCCTGCTATCGCGCTATGCGCAGGCGCACGCCGGCGACGGCGTCGCCATACTCGGCTTCAGTCTCGATGGCCCGGATGACATCGCACAGGTACGTGCCGTGGCGCGCACCTTGAGCTTCCCCGTGGGGCTGCTGGGCGACCCGCACGTGCCCGGCTACGGACGCATCTGGCACCTGCCGGTCAGCTTCACGATCGACCGCGACGGCCGATTGGTCGACAACGGATGGAAGGACAAGCAGCCGGCATGGACCGGCGAGCGGCTGGAGAGAATCGTCACTCCCCTGCTGGATCGCACGCACTGAGGACGCCCCGATTTCGCTCGTCGTCCCGGGATCGCGAAATGGTATCCGGGACGCGGCGCCATTGTGCATGACGCAAGTTCGGTCGACGTGATCAAGAGCAACCATCGGAACCATTGCTCATTTCACGACGATGATGCGGGAGCCGAAAAGGATCCGTCCCTGCCTGCCGATGCCACGACCGCGAGCGAGAACCTGAACTTGCGCTGCGCAAGCCCGCCTTCGCGCCGATAGAATCGCTCGGCATCCGTATTCCAGTCGGGCGTTTGCCATTGGATCTCGGCGTAACCCCGCTCGCGCGCATAGCCCACGAGCGTGGCCATCAGCATCGCGCCGACGCCCAGTCCCCGGTATCCCTCCCGCACGAAGAGGCAATCCATGTGCAGGAATTCGCTGACCGACCAGGTCGAGAATTCATTCGTCGCCGAGACGTATCCGACGGCCGTCCCGTTTGCCTCCGCGACCCATACCGTCAACCGTGACGATGCCCCGGATAGCACCTGTTCCAGCCGTGCCGCCTTGCCGTTCGGATCGTAGGCCGCGCGCTCGTACCTGGCGTGTTCGACACACAGGGCTACGAGTGCGCCGGCGTCCGCTGGGCCGGCTCGACGCACTGTCGCCGGCAGTTGTTGCTTGAATCCGGACGTCATCGCGAGGTCCTGTGGGGTTGCCGTAGCGACGCCACGCAACCTACCGGGTCGCGCCAGCAGCCGATGCCGCGATATGGGGGGCGCGCTCAGTCGGCTTCGCCATCGCGGGCGAGGGTGAATCCTTCGTCCAGCCAGCCGGTGATCCCTCCGGCCATGAGCTTCACCGGAAAGCCCAGCCTCGCAAGCCTTGTCGCAGCACGGGCGGCGCCGTTGCAATGCGGTCCCGCGCAATAGGTGACGAACAGCGTGGTCGGCGCATAAGTGCTCATGCGAGATCCGATGATCTTGCCGTGCGGGATGTTGATGGCTCCGGCGACATGTCCCTCGGCAAACAATTCCGGGCTGCGCGCATCGAGCAGAACGAATCCGGGGTCTCCCGATTCCAGGGCAGCGTGCGTATCGAAGCAATCCGTTTCGAACGCGAACAGGGATTCGAAGTGCTGGATCGCCCGTTCCGAAGGGGCGGCCGGGTATTGCCTGACGGCGTTTTGCATCGCTGCTCTCCAGATGAAGGACGCGGTTATTGTTGGACTCGCCCGCCAGCGGGACAATTGGCCGGACTGACAACATTCGATCAAATCATGCCAAAGCCGCGTCGCGCCTCCGCCAAAGTCAATTCCCGCGTCGCCGTCCTGGTCTATGACGGACTGTGCGCTTTCGAATTCGCCTGCGCCGCCGAGATCTTCGGTCTGGCCAGGCCGGAACTCGGCGCCCACTGGTATCGCTTCGAGACATGCGCGCCACGTGCGCGCCCGGTACGCGGCCAGTACGGCATGCAGATCAAGCCCGATGGCGGACTGGATCGCCTGGCCGCGGCGGGTACCGTGATCGTCCCCGGCTGGGCAGGTATCGACGCGCCGGTCCCGCAAGGCATTCTCGATGCGCTGCACAAGGCGCACGCGCGAGGAGCCCGCCTGCTGTCGATCTGCTCCGGCTCCTTTGTGCTGGCCGCGACCGGGCTGCTGGATGGCAAGCGGGCGACCACGCATTGGCGCTATGCCGATACGCTGCGGCAACGCTACCCATCCATCCGCGTCGACGCCGATGTGCTCTACGTCGACGAGGGTTCGCTGCTCACCTCCGCGGGAAGTGCGGCTGGCCTGGATCTGTGTCTGCATCTGATTCGTCGCGACCATGGACCGGACATCGCCAATCAAGTCGCCAGGCGTCTGGTGATACCGCCGCACCGTGACGGCGGTCAGGCGCAGTTCGTGCAGCGGCCGGTCCAGAAGAGCGCGCACGACAACCTGGCGCGGCTGATGGACGCGATGTGCAGCCGGCTCGACCAATCTCTTCCGATCGCGGAACTGGCGCGCATGGCCGCGCTGAGCGAGCGCACACTCATCCGCCGGTTCAAGGATGCCACCGGCACGACGCCGGCCGACTGGCTGACCGGCGTGCGGCTGGATCGGGCCCGCGAGCTGCTGGAGGTCTCGTCGCATTCGGTCGATGCCGTCGCCCAGCAGTCGGGCCTGGGCACGGCAACGACCATGCGCCACCACTTTCGCCGCCGGTTCGGCACCAGCCCAAGCGCTTATCGCCACAGGTTCGCCGGGGATGCGTAGGGGCAGACAGGCATTGAGGGCGGGGCGCGCGTCCGATCCCCGAGGTCGGCTCATGCGGAACAGGCCGCAGTTGACCTGACCGGGTGTGGCGCGAAGTCATGGTGGGGCGCGCCCCGGACCGGGGGATCAGCGGAATGATAGGATCGCCTTTGCTCACCTCGCGTTCGCGGCAGCAGTGCTGGAGCCACCTCGAGATCATTCATGTCACCGTCCTCGAATGTTCCTACGCCTGCTCCGAAGGCGGTCCCCATCGAGCGCTTCTACTCGGCGCTGGCGAGCATCGGGGACCTGGTCGCGTCAATGCCCCAACCGCAGGCGCTCTACGCCGGGATCGTGGATATTTTCGAGCGCCACGTGGGCGCCTTGCTGGTCATCGTGGGGGAGATCGACTACGACGCGGGCGTCATGCTGCGACGGGCGCCTGCCCAGGTATCTGCGAGGAAGGAGGACATCTACCCGGAATCCGTGCCCATCGCGTTTGCCCGCCCGTCGTTCTGGGAGGGCGAGATCGATGTCGAAGCCAATATTGCGGATGCTCCCGGCAGGGAAGCCATGCGGCCCGCGTACGCCCGCCATGGCATTCGATCCTCGGCTGCAGTACCCGTTCATTGCTTCGGCAAGATCCACACGGTGTTGATCCTGCGCTCGAGCGCCCCCGAATTCTTCATGCCGGAGCTGCTGCAACTGCTCAAGCGCGTCGCGCTCAGCATGAGCCACGCGCTTGAAGGTGACGCGCAACGGACCCGTCTCGATCAGTCCCTGCTGGCCGCCGAGCGCGGTCAGCGCGCTTTGCGGCTGCTGAGCGAAACCCTCAAGGTCGCCACCCACGCAAGCATGGAGCGCGATCTGCTCAACGACGCCTGTGGCGTGGT
This sequence comes from Rhodanobacter terrae, assembly GCF_042657005.1. Lineage (NCBI taxonomy): Bacteria > Pseudomonadati > Pseudomonadota > Gammaproteobacteria > Lysobacterales > Rhodanobacteraceae > Rhodanobacter > Rhodanobacter terrae. The sequence goes on along the minus strand of NZ_JBHSNG010000036.1, from coordinate 2,383 downwards.
GGTGGATGTGGGTGCCTACCCGGTGTGCTGGGTGGGCCTTCTGACAAGCGATCATTCGCAAACATTGGAACTCCATGCCCACGCAGGGCGGGGTGCGGAGTCCTACCAATCCCTCGAACTCAGGCTTGCCGACTCCGGCATTTCCACAAGCGTGACCGCGGCGGTGATCCAGTCTGGCGAACCGGTCGTGAAACTGGTGAGCGAGGGTGGCGAAGAAAGTTGGGCCACCCGCGCGCGCCAGCTGGGTTTGGCTGCACTGCTTGGTCTCCCGCTGCACCTTCGTGGACAAGTGGCTGGCGTGATCGTGGTCGGTGCGGAGGCCGCGGATAGATTTTCCGGCGCGGAAATCCGGGTCTTCGAGGAGATTGCCAAGGAACTGAGCCTGGGGCTGGAGCAGCTGCGCGCCAGCAACGCACAAGAGGTGGCGGAACGGCAACTCAAGGCCAATTTGCACCGCTTCCAGGCGATCCTCGCCAGCAGATACGCAGGTGTCCTGGTGATCGACAAGACGGAGCACGTACAGTTTTGCAATGCGACCTTCTGCCGGATGTTCGACCTTGCCGAGTCGCCCGAGCAGATGATCGGGCTGTCCTCGACCCAGGTGGGCGACAAGACCCGCATGGCCTTCGCGGATCCCGAGCGCGGGATCAAACGCATCAGTTCCATACTGGAGTGTGACGAACCGGTGGATGCCGAGGAAATCTCGATCAGCCGTGGGCGCACTTATCTGCGCAGCTTCGCGCCGCTGATGCTGGACGACCAGCCTTGCGGACGTGTGTGGCATCTCATCGACATTACCGAACGCAAGGCGCAGCAGGCGCAGCTCGAGCGGCTGGCCTACTACGATCCGACAACCGAATTGCCCAATCGCCCATTGTTCTTCGAACTTCTCGAGCGGGCTCTAGGCCAGGCACAAAGGCACCGGGCGTCGCTTGCCGTCGGGGTGATGGATCTCGATGGCTTCAAGCCTCTCGCCGACCAGCATGGGCACGAAGCCGGCAACCAGGTTCTGAGGGAAACCGCGAACCGCATCAAAAGCGCCTTGAACGAGGGCGACGTAGTCGCGCGGTTTGGCGGCGACGTATTTGCGGTCCTCCTATCCGACCTGGGCAACCAGCAGGACATGCTCGCCGTGAGCGGTCGCATTCTCGAGGCCGTTCGCTGCCCGATACCGTGGCATGGCGAGTCGCTGCATTTGTCCGCCAGCCTGGGCTGGGCGTTGTACCCGCAGGACGATGTCGACGCGGACACACTCGTACGCCACGCGAGTCTCGCCATGTTCGTGGCCAAGGACCGGGGGCGCGATCGCGACCAGCTTTACTCCCCGGCCATTGAACTCGCCGGAATGGAGCAACGCTCGATGAAGTCGCGCGTGGCTGACGCGCTGGATGGCGGTAGCCTGGTGCTGCTTTATCAACCCATCGTGGCGATCGATGCCGAATCCACTGCGCCGCGGGTGGTCGGCGCGGAAGCACTCCTGCGCTTGCGCGACACGGAGTCAGGCTTGATATCGCCGGCAAGGTTCCACCACGTTCTCGACGACACCAGGCTCGCGCGCCCGATCGGTCGATTCGTCATGGATGCGGCACTGCAAACCAGCGAGGCATGGCTGCAGCAGGGGCTGCGGCTGCCGGTGGCGGTCAACATCAGTACTCGTCACCTGATGCACCCGCAGTTCCTTGCGGACCTTGATGAGGTGCTGTCTGCGCACCCGACGATCGATGCCACCTTGCTGGGTATCGAGATCACGGAAACCGGCCCGTTGCTCGATCTCGCCCGGGCCCGTCTTGTCATCGACGAATGCCGTGCGCGAAGGGTGAATGTGAGTCTGGATGATTTCGGCACCGGCAGCGCTTCGCTCAGCCATGTCCAACAAATGGATGTGGCTACGCTGAAAATCGACAAGAGCTTCGTGCGGGACATCCTCATGGAGCACCGCAATATCGCGATTGCCGCGGGGATCCTGACCACGGCCCGTATATTGGGAATCACGGTGATCGCGGAAGGCGTCGAGACAGAAGCGCAGGGCGAGACCCTCATCTCGCTGGGCTGCCGACAGTTGCAGGGTTATGCCATCGCCCAGCCGATGCCGGCGGAGGCGATCCCCGCATGGATGGCCAGCTGGATCCCTCCCGCCTCATGGCGATCGGAAACGCCGGCGCCCGAGCATCATCTGCTCGGCGAGCCATGACTGGCGAGTCCTCGTGCATCGAGTCCTTGCTGCCTCGCTCCGCTTCGGTTACCCACTAAAAGCGGGGGGCGAATTCAATTCTGAAGTGCACCACCCCAAACGGTAGAGCGGCGCAGGTGCGGTAGCCTGCACAGCTTCACCGCCAAGTGGAACTGCACATGAGCTACACACACCTGAGCCAAGACGAACGCT
>NZ_JBHSNG010000035.1:0-24853 GCF_042657005.1 Rhodanobacter terrae | reverse complement strand
TGCGATTCGGTGTTGTAGCCCATCCCTTCGAAAATGCGCGGTGCGTAATACATCACCACGTTCATGCCGGTGAACTGCTGCATCACCTGCAGCAGCACGCCCAGCCCCACCGAGCGGCGGAAGTTGCTGTTCTGCTGGAACAGGTGCCAGCCGCGCTGCGGCATCTTCAGCTGTTCTTCGATGTCGGCCACTTCCTGCGCCACGTGTACGGCATCACCGCGCAGGCGGGTCAATACATCGACCGCCTCGGCCTTGCGTCCGCGCATCATCAGCCAGCGCGGGCTGTCCGGCAGCACGAACAGGCCGAGCAGGAACAGCGCGCCGGGAATCGCGATGATGCCCAACATCCAACGCCAGTTGCCCGAATAGCTGAAGGCAGTGTCGGACAGGAACGCGACCAGGATGCCGACGGTGATCATCAGCTGGTAGGTGGAGATCATCGCGCCACGAATGCGCTCGGGCGCCACTTCGGCCAGATACAGCGGCGCGGTGAACGTGGCCACGCCGATGGCCAGGCCGAGCACGAAGCGTGCGCCGATCAGTGTCGCCGGCGACCAGGCCCAGCCGCTCAGCAGCGAGCCGGCCACGAACAACGTCGCGGCGAGTATCAGCGAGCGTTTGCGGCCCAGCGCGGCGGACATCCAGCCGGCGGCCAGTGCACCGGCGGCGGCGCCCAGCATCATCATGCTGACGATCCATTCGATGGTGCGGTCGGCGACCCGGAACTCGGCCTGGATGAAATGCGTGGCACCGGAAATGACGCCGATGTCGAGGCCGAACATCAGCCCGGCCAGTGCTGCCAGAACACACGTGAAGATGGTCGCCGCCATCGGATGGGCTTTGATCGGTTCGGCAATGGTGTTCATGGATGGCTCCGGGTGGAAGTTGCACCGCGCTGCGATGCCGAGGGTTGCGATTCGTCGTGAAGGCCGTCGTGGCGCCCGCGTGCTGCCACGCTGCGAGGCACGCCGGCGAAACGCGCTTCCGGCAGGCCTTGCACCGGCGACGGAACACGGAACAGATGGCCGGCCTGCGGGTCTTCGCGCCGGGCCTGCTCGGACAGGCCGTCGCGGGCGCTGGTGATGTACAGCGTGTCCAGCGCGGCACCGCCCAGCGCGGGCCGGGTCGGCTGCCGTGCTGGCACAGTCACCACCAGGTCCTGGACTCCGTTCGGCGCATAGCGCACGACGCGACCCATGCCCCATTGCGCGTTCCACAGGCCGCCGGCGGCATCCACCGTGGATCCGTCCGGCTCGCCGTCGATGGCGCGCAGGTCCAGCCAGTCCTCGGCGAGGCCCACGCTGCCGTCGACGGCATAACTGCAGCGCTGGATGACCCGCCTGGGCGAGTCGCAGAAATACATCGTGCGTCCGTCGGGGCTGAACGCCAGGCTGTTGGAAATCGCCACATGGCCGAGATCGAGCCGGTGCAGCGAGAGATCCGCATCGAAGCGGTAGAAACTGCCGACGGCTTTTTTCGGGCCGCCATCGTGCGGCTCGTGCAAGGTGCCGAACACGAACCGGCCTTCGCGATCGCACACACCATCGTTCAGACGCGTGGGCAGCTCCGCCTCGACCTCGCACAACGGCTCCAGCGTACCGCTGGGCAGATGCAGGAAGGCGAGGCGGCTGGCCAGGCCAAGCAGCAGCCAGTCGTCGCGCTCGCACAGCGCGAACGAGGCCAGCCGCTCAGGCATCGGCCAGGTTTCGGTGCTGCCGGTCACGGGGTGATGGCGCCACAGCGTGGACGCCTGGATATCGGTCCAGTACAGCGCCTGCGCACGCGGACACCACAGGATGCCTTCACCCAGCAGATTGCCCGCATCGAGTGCGCTGCTGGCGACGAGGCCGCTCACACCCAGCCGCCGTCGACGATGAAGTCCTGGCCGGTGCACATGGAGCTGTCGTCGGCCGCGAGAAACAGCGCGGCGCGGGCCAGGTCGGGCGCCATCAGGTGATCGGGCAGGCACTGCCGGCGGGCGATTTCCGCTTCGCCTTCGGCATCGAGCCACAGCTCGCGCTGCTTGTCGGTGATCACCCAGCCCGGCACCAGGCAGTTGATGCGGATGCGGTCGCGCCCGAGCGAACGCGCCAGACCGTTGACCAGTCCGCGCACGCCGGCCTTGGCCATGGCGTACATCGGGTAGCCGTCGTTCTTGATCATCCAGCCGGTCGAGCCCAGGCAGATCACCGAGCCGCCGCCCAGCGCGCGCATGTCCTCGACCACCGCCTGGGTGGCGAAATACTGGTGGCGCAGATTGACCGCGATGCTGCGCTCGAATTCCGCCGCGGTGCTGCCGGCCAGCGCATGGCGCACGTCGTTGGCCGCGTTGTTGATCAGCACTCCGATCGGACCGAGGCGCGTGCGGGCTTCGGCAATCGCCGCGCCCAATGCGTCGAGATCGGTGACATCGCAGCGCAAATACAGCGGGGCGTGCGCGACGTCGCCCAGACTGCGCTGCAAGGCATCGGCGCCGGCGCCGTCGATGTCGAGGAACGCCACCCGCGCGCCCTGTTGCGCGAAGGCCGCGACGAACGCGGCGCCGATGCCGGTGGCGCCGCCGGTGATGAGTACCGTGCGGTCGACGAGGCTGGGGTAACAGGCGAAAGCGGGCATGGCGTGTGTTCCGGGGTCGAGGTGTCGGGCGCCTACCATTCGGCGACACTGCCGTCGGCGTGGCGCCAGATCGGATTGCGCCAGCGATGACCGACTTTCGCGCGCTCGGCCACGTATTCCTCGTTGACGCTGATGCCCAGGCCGGGCCCGTTCGGAATGGTGACGAAGCCGTCGTCGTAGGCGAACACGCTGCGGTCGCTGATGTAGTCGAGCAGATCGTTGCTGGCGTTGTAGTGGATACCCAGGCTCTGCTCCTGGATGAAGGCGTTGTGGCATACGCCGTCGAGCTGCAGGTTCGCCGCCAGCGCGATCGGGCCCAGCGGACAATGCAACGCCAGCGCCACGTCGTAGGCCTCGGCCATCGCAGCGATCTTGCGCGTCTCGGTGATGCCGCCGGCATGCGAGGGATCGGGCTGGATGATGTCGACGCCGCCGATCGCCAGCACGCGCTTGAAGTCGTAGCGCGAATACAGCCGCTCGCCCAGCGCGATCGGCGCCGGAGCGATCGCGGCCAGTTCGGGTATCGCCTCGAGATGGTCGGACAGCACCGGTTCCTCGATGAACATCAGCTTGAACGGCGCCAGTTCGCGCATCAGCACCTTGGCCATCGGCTTGTGCACGCGGCCGTGGAAATCCAGCCCCAGGCCGATGTTGGGCCCGACCGCGTCGCGCACGGCCTGCACGTTTTCCAGCACGCGCTCGACCTTGTCGTAGGTGTCGACGAACTGCAGTTCCTCGGTAGCGTTCATCTTCACCGCGGTAAAGCCGCGCGCGACCGCATCGACCGCGGCCTTGGCGGTATCCGACGGCCGATCGCCGCCGATCCACGAATACACCCGGATACGCGAGCGCACCGGGCCGCCCAGCAAAGCGTGAATCGGCTGGCCGAGATCCTTGCCCTTGATGTCCCACAGCGCCTGGTCGATCCCGGCGATGGCGCTCATCAGCACCGGGCCGCCGCGATAGAAGCCGCCACGGTACATCAGGCTCCACAGGTCCTCGACGTGGCGCGGGTCCTTGCCGACCAGGTAGTCGCCCAGTTCGTCGACGGCGGCCGCCACGGTATGCGCGCGCCCCTCGACCACCGGCTCGCCCCAACCGCTGAGGCCTTCGTCGGTGTCGATGCGCACGAACAGCCAGCGCGGCGGGACCAGATAAGTAGTGAGGCTGGTGATCTTCATGCGCGTTGCGTATCCCTGGTCATGGCTGATTGCATGAGGTCCATGCGCCGGCGAAGGCGCGGGCGGCGGCGGCCACGTCGGCCACGCTGCGCCCCGGTGCGTACAAGGCCGAACCGATGCCGAAGCCGGAAGCGCCGGCGCGACGATAGCCGCCCATATTCTCCGGGCTGATCCCGCCCACCGGCAGCAGCGCCAGCTCCGGCGGAAGGACTGCACGCCAGGCGCGCAGCACGGACGGCGTGACGAGTTCCGCGGGAAACGCCTTCAGCGTATGGGCGCCGGCGCGCAACGCGGCGAACGCTTCGGTGGGCGTGGATACGCCGGGCACGCAGAACAGGCCGGCGCGGCACGCCGCCACGATCACGGCGGTATCGGCATGCGGCATCACGATCAACCGGCCGCCGGCCGCGGCGACTTCGGCCACCGCATCGACATGCAGCACGGTGCCCGCGCCGATCAGGCAGCGGTCGCCCAGCGCATCGGCCAGCAGGCGGATGCTTTCCAGCGGCTGCGGCGAGTTCAGCGGCACTTCGAGCATGCGGAAGCCCGCGTCCGCGATGGCGCTGCCGACGGCCACCGCTTCGTGCGGGCGCAGTCCGCGCAGGATGGCGATCAGGGGCAGCGGTTCCAGCCACTGGCTAAACATTCAATATACTCCGCGGGCAAAAGTGGACTGGCCGACCAGCGCCGCCGCCTGGGCGATGCGCCACAGACCGTGCGCCGATGCGTCGGCCACCGTATCGGGTTCGGCGAGCTGGAACACCGACGCCGCGCGCCGGTAACGCACGCACAGCAATTCGTCGCCGACCAGCAGCGGCGGTGTCTGTGCGTTGACCCAGCCCAGTGCCAGGGCCGCGCGCAGCTCTTCGCCGATCAGCAGGCCGGAGAGATAGTCCGGCACGGCAGCCGGCGCCAGGCAGCCTTCCAGCACCAGGGCGCGCGCGGAGAACAGCCGCGTCAACACGCCGGCGCTACCGCTGTCGCGAGCCTCGCGCACGCCAGCGTCGAACGCATCGGTGCCGGCTGGCGAGGCACCCGCGCCGGCGATACCGGCACCGAGAATCGAATGTTCGCGCAACACCGCATAGAGCTCGCCCGTCATCATCGTGGCCAGACGCACGATGCGGCCGTCGCGCACTTCGATCCACTTGCTGTGCGTGCCGGGCAGCAGCAGGCGCGCGTGACCGCGCAGCTCGGGACGCAGCGCCAGCACGCCGATCGCCTGGGTTTCCTCGCCGCGCATCATGTCGACGGCGATGCCGTCGCGCACGCCGGGAATGATGCCGACTTCGCGGCCATCCGCGCTGCGCACGCTGACGATGCCGGCGACCAGCGCGTCGACGTCGGCAGGCGTGTCGACATAAGGCACTTCGCGCCAGCCCTGGCGGCTGCCGACCATGCCGGCCGCAAGCACCGGCACACGCGGCCAGCCGTCGCAGATCGAGGCCAGCGCGGCGTCGAAACCGCCTTGCGGAAGATGACGGATGCCCCATGGCCGGCTGCGCGCCTCGTGCACGGCGCCATCGCCGTCGAACAGCATCGCGCGCAGCCGCGAGGTTCCCCAGTCGAGACCGATCAGCCAGTGCATGACGTCAAACCTTCGCGCCGCGGCGGCGCTTGTCCAAGTTCGCGCGCGAATCGTCCACCATGCGCAGCATGGCCCGGCGCGCCGCATCCGGTTGGCGCCGGCGGATCGCCTCCAGCACCTTCTGGTGATGCGGCAGGGAATATTTGAAATCCTTGGCAGTGCGCGCCGACAGCACGAAGAACGTGCCCAGGGCGGTCTCGATCACCGAGAACAGCGAGGCCATCAGCTCGTTGTTGGTGGCATTGAGCACCGCTTCGTGGAAGGCGAGATCCGCCTGGGTCCAGGCGTCCAGATCCTTCGCAGCCGCCATGGCCGCGTAGGCAGCATCCAGCCGTTCGAGCTGCTCCACGCTGCAGCGCACGGCTGCCGCCGCGGCCGCGGCCGGCTCGATCACCTCGCGCATCTCGACCAGCTTGCGCACGAAATCCTCGGTAGGCATCAACGCGCAGCGCCACGCCAGCACGTCCGCATCCAGCTGGTGCCAGAACCGCGGATCGCGCACGCGCGTACCCACTTTTGGCCGCGATTCCACCAGGCCCTTGGCCGAAAGCACCTTCATCGCCTCGCGCAAGGCGGTGCGGCTCACCTCCATCTGGTCGGCCAGGGCTTCCTCGCGCGGCAGCAGCTCGCCGGGGCGCAATTCGCCGCCGACGATGCGCCGGCCGAGCTCGTGCACCACATGCCCGTGCAGATTGCGCGGCGGCGCGGAACCGGGCACGCGGCGGCGTGGCGCCGCGGCACGGGCAGCGACCGCAGCGGCCTTCCGTACCGGCGGGATGAGATCCTTGGTTGGCTTATTTGTCATACAAGTGGGTTATATCAGACCATGGGGACAACGTCATCATTGTTCGCTGGATTTCCTCCGAGCGCCAGCGCGGCGTCGGCGGCCGACGGGCCGCGAAGGGCGGGTTCGTCGCCATCCTGCCTACCTCAAGTTGCTGCAATGCGTCAACGCCTTGCCGTCCCGCCACAGCTGCCGCGGCCGCGGCAAGCCATTGCCATCGGTGTTTTTGTGACTTGCATATTGTCCTACAATATGCTCGCATGCGTCCGCATCCCGTCCCGACGACAGCCGAACGCGAAGGTAATTTCATGAAGCGAGTGGAGTGGATCAACGGCCTGTTGTTCGCCACCGTGGCGACGTTCCCTGGACCGGTCCCGGCGGTGGACGCGGTTCGCCGCGTCCCCGGCGTGCGGGCCCACGACAGCGGGATCGAAGCCGCCACTTTGAGCAACGACGTGAAGGCTTGCCCGGGGACTCCGACCACCGCGTACACGCTGGACGGCAGCCACCACCTTTCCGTCGACTGCCGGGCCCTCACCGGCAAGCGGACCATCGTCGATTTCGGCAACCACACCTGCCGGAATCCCGACGACGAAGGTTGGGGCAGCGCCATGGACCCTGCGCCCTGGCGGAGGGTCGTCACAACCGGCCCGGATTCGACTGGCAAGGATCCGACGAACGGAAAGCACCTCCGGTGCTGATTCATCTCGCTGCGCCGAGGGGCGACGGCGATTTCGCCGTGCAGCGATGCCACTGAAACATTCAAGCAACTAATTCGTGCAGCCGACTAATCAATGGGGAGTGAAATGCAACGACATATTCTCGCGGGCTCGATCCAGCAGGCGTTGTTTGTAGTCACCGTTATTGCCTGCGCAGCAACTTGCAACAGCGCATACGCGCTGGACACAGCTACGGCACCCGGCACCATCGCAACGACCGATCAGGGAGCTCCGTCCGCCGGCCCTGCCAAGGAAAAGAAGAAGGACGGCAAGGACGTGGTGCAAATGAACGGCGTCAGCGTCACCGGCCAGCTGGCGGCGATCCGGCGGGCACAGGCCATCAAGCAGGATGCCGTCAATGTGGTTGATTCGGTTTCCGCGGAAGAAGCAGGAAAATTTCCCGATCCGAATGTTGCCGATGCCCTGCAGCGCGTGCCCGGCGTATCGGTCGATCGCAGTGGTGGCGAGTCCAGCCATATCGCCGTGCGCGGCTTCGGCCCGGAATTCGTCGCCGTCACGGTGAACGATCGCCAGATGGCTACCGCTTCCGGTTCGCGCGCCTTCAATTTCGACGTGCTGCCGTCTGAAATCATCAGCGTCGCCCAGGTCAACAAGACCTCGTCGGCGGATATTCCCGAAGTCGACATCGGCGGCGTGGTCAACATCCAGACCGCGCGTCCGCTGGACTTCCATGGCTTTCATGGTGCGTGGAGCGCGGCGGGCGTCAACAGCAACCTGACCGGCGACTGGAAGGGCAAGACCACACCCAAGGCATCGGGCGTCTTCGGCTGGACGAACTCGGACCACACCTTCGGCTGGCTGGCTTCGGCCACGTATTACAAACGCAAGGATACCCAGCTCAATACCCAGGCCAACTCCTGGTACGCCAACCAGAACATTTCCCAGCTGTCTCCCGGCCCTGGCACTGCCGGCTACACCAACGTTGCGGTGCCCGAGACTCTGGCCAGCAACGTGATCGACGAGACACGTACGCGCAAGGGCTTCAGCGGTGCGATCGATTGGAAGCCGATCGATCGGCTGACGGTTCAATTCGACACCTTGTATTCGAGCTACAAGGTCGATCCGCTGGAGCACGAGTTTGGCGAGTACGGCAACACCGCCGATATCCAGTCGATCACGACAGACGCCAACAACACCGCGCTTAGCTGGGTGCGCAACAGTTCCGGTCCCAACGTCATGGCGAACGACTACGTCATGTCGTACAACCCGAGTTACGAAAAGAGCACGCAAAATGGGCTGAACCTCGGCTTCGATATCGACGATTCGACCAAGCTCAGTCTGGATATCTCCAATTCCAAGGCCTGGAACAAGCAAAGCCCCTACGGTTATTTCCTGGTGATCGGCGCCAAGAACTTCGGTACCAATCCGACCTGGACCAACAATGGCGACGGCGAACCGCCGACCTACAGCAATATTCTTTCGTCGACGGACACGGGAAATTTGGCTGCGCATTGCTGTAATGCGGGCGCCGGCAACAACGTTACCAACAACGTCAACGAATACCAGATCAACTTGACGAAAAGCTTCGGCGGCGTGCTTTCCGAGCTGGATTTCGGCGGACAGATCACCGATCAGTCGGTCAAGTCGGTCGGTTGGGGAACGCCCGACGGCATCCTTTGCAATGCCTATTGCGGCTACAGCATTTCCGTTCCGCCCGATGCTGTAGGTGCTTATATCTATACGCCGCCGCCCAAGATCAGCGGGGTTTCTTCGCCGGGCGCGCCGTCGCAGTGGATCCAGTACGATCCGCGCGCCTACCTTGCCTGGCTCGCCTCGCCGGCGGCCTACAACCAGTTGTCAGCCGCCAAGCGCGCGGCACTGCTGGCGGGTCTGGCCGCCAATGGCGGAACCTTCAATGCGGCACCCAATCCGGGCAGCTACAACAAGGTGAACGAAAACGAGAAGTCGTTCTTCGGAAAGGCCGTGTTTGAAGGCACGCTGTGGGAGAAGCCATGGGCGCTGGATGTCGGCGTGCGCTACATGGACATCGCTTCCACTTCCACGGCGGTCAACCGGCCGCCCGCGACCTATTACGTCGATCCGAACGACACCAGCAATGGCCAGGTCACCTACGGCCCGCTGGCGCCAGAGTCCGCCAATGGCGGTTATCACAAGTGGCTGCCGTCGGTGAACTTCAAGCTGAGCCTGCTCGACAACCTGATCTATCGCTTCTCGGTGTCCAAGACGTTGACTCCGCCGGAACTCAGCAATCTCTACTACAACAAGAGTTTCGGCACGCGTCCGAATTCGTTGACCATCTCCCAGGGTAACCCGCAGCTTCAGCCGTATACGTCGAGAAACTTCGACATGGGCCTGGAGTGGTATATCGATGACGCCAGCTACATCGCGCTAGAAGGGTTCTACAAGAAGGTCAGCAACTTCAGCACGCTGGTCAGTACGCCGGTGGCGTTCCTGACCAACCAGAACACCGGGCAGCCCTTCATCTGGTCGCTCACCCAGCCGGTCAACCTCAATTCGTCGAACATCTACGGCGAAGAGCTGACCATCAACTATCAATTCACCCATTTGCTGCCCGATCCGTTCGATGGCCTGGGCATGTCTTTCAACTATACGCGCGTCTCCAGCAGCACCTCGCTGAGCCCCGGCATCATCGCCACTTCGGGCAAGTTCGCCGTGCCCGGTATCGGCGATTCTGCCAACCTCAGTGCTTACTACGAAAAGGGACCCGTGCAGGTGCGCCTGGCGTACAACTGGCGTGGCTCATACCTGGAGAGCATCGCCTCTGGTTCGGGTGCCCAGCCGGCCACCCGCACTGCGTACGGGCAGCTTGATCTGAGCGCGAGTTACAACCTCACCAAGCACTTGTCGGTTTTCGTGTCCGGCACCAACCTGACCCATCAGCACCTTTACGATTATTCCGTCTATCCGAATCGGTTCCTCTATGCCGAAGCCGACGGCACGGTGTACACGGTAGGTGTCCGCGGCACCTTCTGACGTGCTGCCGATCGGATGAGTGCTGCTTGACTGGCATCGGCTCCCCGGATGATTCCGCGGAGCCGAGCCTTGCAACGAGGAATTTCAGTGAGTTCATTCAGAAACGTCTTAACCGGTGTGCTGTTCAGTGCGTTGTTCTCCGGCAACATGATGGCCGCGCCGGCACCAGCCAGTCACGGCCTCGCCGTCGAGCAGGGCCACTTCATGCTCGATGGAAAACCGTTTCGTATCATCTCCGGCGAGATGCACTACGCCCGCGTACCGCGCGAGTATTGGCGTGCGCGTCTGAAGATGGCCAAGGCGATGGGCCTCAATACCATCACCACCTACGTGTTCTGGAACGCGCACGAAGCGACACCGGGCCACTACGACTTCAGCGGCCGGAACGACGTCGCCGAATTCATCCGCGAGGCGCAGCAGGAAGGCCTGTATGTGATTCTTCGCCCGGGTCCCTACGTGTGTTCCGAATGGGAGCTCGGCGGACTGCCCGCATGGCTGCTGAAGGGCAAGCCCGCCAACCTCCGCTCGCTCGATCCGGCTTTCATGCAGCCGGCTGAGCGTTGGCTGCATCGTCTCGGGAAGGAACTCGCGCCGTTGCAGCTCGCCGACGGCGGCAACATCATCGCGGTCCAGGTGGAGAACGAGTACGCGAGCTTCGGCGACGACCATGCCTATCTCGACCGGATTCGCCAGCTACTGGTACAGAGCGGTTTCGACAAGTCGCTGCTGTTTACCTCGGACAACACCGATCCGGGCAAGGCGGGACTGGCCGACCAGCTTCAAGTGATCAATTTCGGCACGGGCAACGCCGAGAAGAAATTCGCCGAGTTCGTGAAGCGGCGACCTGAGGGGCCGCACATGGCCGGCGAGTATTGGGCCGGCTGGTTCGACCACTGGGGCGCACCCCATCAAACTGCCGATGCCGTGCGCGAGGCCGAAGAGCTGTCCTGGATGCTCAAACGCGGCTACTCGGTCAACCTGTACATGTTTCATGGCGGCACCTCGTTCGGCTGGATGAACGGCGCCAACTGGGACAAGGATAGCTATCAGCCCGATGTCACCAGTTACGACTACGATGCGCCGTTGAACGAAAGCGGCCGGCCGACACCGAAGTATTTCGCCATGCGCAAAGCAATCGCAGACGCCACCGGGGTCGAGCCGCCGGCCGTGCCGGCGGCGCCCGCGACACAGGCGATCGATGGCATCAAGCTCGGCGAATCCGCCTCGCTTTGGGACAACCTGCCCGCTCCGGTCAGCGCAGCCGAACCGCGCGCCATGGAAGACCTCGATCAGGCGTACGGCTACATCCTGTATCGGAAAGCCGTTCCTGCCGACCGGTCCGGCAACCTGGTGATTCACGGATTGCACGACTACGCCGCTGTCTACGTGAACCGGGTGCTGGCCGGCACGCTGGACCGCCGGTTGAAGCAGGACACGCTGGCGGTCAAGCTCGCCAGGGGCGACACCCTGGACATCCTGGTCGAGAACACCGGTCGCATCAATTTCAGCAGGGAAATGCTCAAGGAGCGCAAAGGCATTCTGGGTGAGGTCACACTGCGCGGTGAAACCCTGCACGACTGGAAGATCTATTCGCTGCCGCTCACACACGTCGACGGATTCGCTTACAGCAGCAAGCCGTGCCTTCATGGTCCGTGCTTTTACCGCGGAACCTTCCGTGCGCCTGTGGCTGGGCGTGCGTCGGCGGATACGTTCCTCGACACCGCCGGGCTCAATAAAGGTTTTGTCTGGCTGAACAAGCGGCCGCTGGGACGCAGCTGGAAGATCGGCCCACAACGCACCTTGTACGTGCCCGGTGCATGGCTCAAGAACCAGGGCAACCAGCTCGTCGTGTTCGATATGTTCGGCACGGACCACACCACCTTGCGGACCTTGAAGCAACCCATTCTGGATGCGCCAGTATCAGAAGCGTTCCCTTGAAGCGCCGCTCGCCCGCAACCCGCCATGCCGTGACGTCGGGGATCGACGCCCATGCATGCTTCCCTTTTGAATTGCTGCCGCTTGGAGAGACTCGATGAAAGGCACTATGTCAACGATGGCCCGCATTGCGATGTTGTCCGCTTGTGTATTCGCCACCGCGGCCGGGGCGAAAGAAGCCACGAAAATCACTTTCAACGCGGACACGCCGCAGATGGGTTTCAACAACTGGAACTCGACGCACTGCCGCGACGAGTTCAACGAAGCGATGATCCGTGAGGTCGCCGACAAGTTCGTCAGCCTCGGTCTGCGCGACGCGGGCTATCGCCATATCAATATCGACGACTGCTGGGCCAACTGGAAACGCGACAAGAACGGCAACCTCCAGGCCAATCCCACGCGCTTTCCGCACGGCATCAAAGCCCTCGCCGACTATATCCACGCGCGCGGCTTCGCCTTTGGCCTGTATTCCAGCGCCGGCACGAATACCTGCGAGCCGAACGAACCCAACCGCGGCTTTCCCGGCGGCCTGGGCCATGAAAAGCAGGACGCGGCATTCTTTGCCTCGGTCGGCGCCGACTACCTGAAGTACGACAACTGCAACAACCAGAAGGTACCGGCCAGGCAGCGCTATCAGGCCATGGGTGAGGCCTTGCGCGCCACCGGCAGGCCGATCTTCTACAGCCTCTGCGAATGGGGCGAGAACAAGCCCTGGTTGTGGGCCAGGGACCCCGCGATCGGTGCGTCCTCATGGCGAACGACCGGCGACATCAGCGACAACTACGCCTCGATGCTGAAGATCTTCAAGGAGAATGTGGTACTGGACGCGTACGCCGGCCCCGGCCACTGGAACGATCCGGACATGCTCGAAGTGGGCAATGGCGGCATGACCGACGTGGAGTACCGCTCTCATTTCAGCCTGTGGGCGATCATGGCTTCACCGCTGCTGATCGGCACCGACATCCGCAAGATCAAGCCCGATGCGCTGAAGATTCTTCTCAACAAGGAAGTGATTGCGGTGGACCAGGATCCGCTGGGCGTGCAGGGCAAGCGCGTGAGCGACGCCCATGGCGTGGATGTGATCGTCAAACCGCTCAAGGACGGCAGCCGCGCCGTTGTGGTGTTCAACGAGGCCGACGCGGCACAGGACGTTGCCGTGAGCCCCAAGGAGCTTGGCCTGAAGGCGTCGACCAGGTACCGCATGCGCGACCTTTGGCAGCACCGTGACACGCAGGGCGACGGCTCCATCAAGTTGCGCCTGGAACCGCACGCCACCGTCATGTACCGCATCGCGGCGCAATAAGCGTCATCTCCTGAGTTGGATACCATGGGGCATGGATGCCCCCTCCCGCTTCAGGCAGCCGACACGCGACCGGCGGGCACTCGATCGAGCCACTGCAGCCGGCGCCGGGCGTTGGGATGCGCACGGGCAGGCCAAGGTTGCCCGGCACCGACGGGATGATCCGGCCAGGGTGCCGATCTTGCGCCTGACGCACGCGGTATCTACATAACGCAACGCCTCATGGTGTAGGGTCCATCCAGCCGCAAAAGCCGTTCTGTATGACTTGCCCCGGCATCGGCTAAGGTGCGCCTCCGGGCGGGTCGCTTTCAGCAAACGGCATCACGAGGAAGCCCGTGTCATGAGGAAGCCGATCGCGGTTCGCAATCCGTATGGACATGTGATGCACGAGCTCGGTCAACGCATCATCAGCGGCAAGTTGCGGCCCGGCGAGGTGCTGCCGCGCGAGGAAGCCCTCGCCGAAAATCTGCTGGCGAGTCGAGCGGCCTTGCGCGAGGCACTGAAGGTACTGTCCGCGAAAGGCTTGATCGAGTCGCGCGCCGGCGTCGGTGCGCGTGTGCTGGAAGAGCGGTTCTGGAACCAGCTCGATGCCGACGTGCTGGGCTGGCGCTGCGCATCGATGCCGACCGACGACTTCATCGACAAGCTGGTGGAGATGCGCGAGATCATCGAGCCGGCCGCCGCCGCTTCCGCCGCACGGCGACGCACTGCCGATCAGATGGCGGAGATCGAAGCGGCTTACCGGGCGATGGATGCGGCGCAGACGCTCGACGCATGGGCCGAGGCGGATCTGCAGTTTCACGATGCGGTGTTGCAGGCCACTGACAATGAGCTTTTGTCGTCGCTGTTCTCGGTAGTAGAGAGCGCACTCGGAACCTTCTTCGTGCTGTCCGCCCGCACCGTCAGCAACTTCAAGTATTCGCTGCCTCATCACCAGAATGTGCTGGAGGCGATTCGCCGCAAACAGCCGGAAGTGGCGCGCGAAGCCATGCTGGCCATGATCGCGGACTCTCAGACCAATCTGCTGCATCATCGCGGCCGCTCGCGCAAAAAGGCCGGCGCGTGAGCGGCGCGCATGCGCCGGACATCGACTATCTGCAGGTGAATGCCGGAACGACGCAGACGAGCGATCCGGTCACCGCACCTTGATGCAACCGTCATCCAGGTGGGGCATTCCGATGGGCGGTGCACCCCTTTTCACCGGAGCGAATCCCATGCGCCCATCCCGCCTGTTGCTGAGCGCCATCGCGATCGCCTTGCTCGGCCTGTCCGGCACCACGCTGGCGCTGCAGGCCTTGCGGGTGATGACTTTCAACGTGCGCCTGCCCAACCCGGACGACGGCGCCAACCGCTGGGAACTGCGCCGCGACCTGATGGTGCGCACCATCCGCGAACAACATCCGGACGTGCTCGGCACCCAGGAGCTGTACAAGCTGCAAGGCGATTACCTGGTCAGCAAGCTGCCGCAGTACACCTGGTTCGGACTCGGCCGCTACGGCGACGATCGCGACGAGCACATGGGCGTGTTCTACCGCACCGATCGGCTGCGGCTGGTGGAATCGGGCAACTTCTGGCTGTCCGACACGCCGGATAAACCGGGCAGCATTACCTGGGGACACCCGCTACCGCGCATGGTCACCTGGGCGTTGTTCGAGGAGAAGGACAGCGGCCGCCGCTTCTACTACTACAACACCCACTTTCCCTATCGCGAGCAGGACGAACCGGCGCGCACGAAAGCCGCACAGGAAATTCTCGCCCGCCTGCGGGCGTTGCCCTCCTCCGCACCGATCGTGCTCACCGGCGACTTCAACACCACGCCCGACAGCCACGCGCATGCGCTGCTCACGCAGACGCTGCAGGATGCGCGGATCAGCGCCGGTACGCGCAGCGGTCCGGAAGCCACCTTCCACAATTTCACCGGCAAGCCGGACCGCCGTATCGACTGGATCCTCTACCGCGGCTTTCACGCCACCGCCGTGCACACCGTCACCACCGGTCAGGACGGCCATTACCCATCGGACCATTTCCCAGTGAGCGTCGAGCTCAACTGGGATGCCGCGGCCCCGCCGGCCAGATGAGGCTTGGCCTGCAGTTGAACGTTCCGACACAGGCGCGCGGGGAAGCGGTGTTTCACCGAGGCACATGGCAGGTCGATTTTCGCCCCGCCCGTTCGTCGCCGAGATGAGGGCTAGTCCTCTCCATCGGAAAAACCACCATGGCAACCAACAGCCTCCGTCTCCATCGCGTTCTGTGTGCGCCGCCCGAGCGGGTCTACCGCGCCTTCCTCGATGCCGATGCCATCGCCAAATGGCTGCCGCCGAACGGCTTCACCTGCAAGGTCCATCAGCTGGACGCGCGAATCGGCGGCAGCTACCGGGCTGGACCTCCGCACCATCCAGGCTTCCTCCCAGGACGGGCATCGCCTCCAGGATCGAGATGTTCTCGCCCGGCATGCCGCCGTCGCGAATCATGAAGGCTGCTGCAGCCAGGGATCCTATACCGCCACCTACAAGATAGGCTTTTGGTTTCGTGCTCATGAATCGGGTTCCTCGAAATGCGATGGCGAAGCAGGCCACCGCTTGGTTACGGGTTGACTGGCGGCTTCATGTCGAACAACCCGTCATTCCTGCGCAAGCAGGAACCGGCGACTTTCAGGCTTTCGAAAAGCAGGGGCACTGGGTCGCAGCTTGCACCGGGATGACGAGCGAGAGCGGGTTTTCGACGTTCCCGCGTGCCATGGCCGCCGTACCGCGCCGGGTGCCGGCAGTTTCGCAAGGAGCGAGGGCGGCCAACTTGATCGTGGTCAAGCCGGCGAACGCCGGCGGCGGCGTGCGATGCGCGCTTGCGGCTACTTTGCCGGCAGCGAACGATTGAAGTCGAGTGCGGCATCCACCAGTTTCTGGCGCAGCGCATCGTCACCGTAAGCCTCCGATGCCGCCCGCACCCAGCCCTGCATGTGCCGTCCTCGCGACAGCATCGGCACGATGCCCGGGAGATCCAGCGCCCAGCCGTCGTTGCCCTTGCCAAGCCGCACCAGCATGCCGTCGTCGCGGGCGGCGCAAAGCAGGTTGCCATTAAGGAGCCAGGCCCAGCCGCCGAACATGGATTTCTGGGCAAGCCCTCGTACCGCTTCCAGCTGCTCGTTCAGCAATTCTTCCAGACCTTGGTCGCGCGCCATGTGTTGTTCTCCGGAAAGGCCGAGCTCGTTATCGTCACTTGACCGCCAGGATTCCCGTCAGCGGCTTGCCTTGGATAGTACCGAGGGAAACGTGCAGGAGATGCGCGATCGTCGGCGCGATGTCGACATTGGGAAATGCCGGGATTTCGCCCTTGGGCTGAATGCCGAGGCCCGCGGCGATGAAGATGCCTTGCATGAAGGGGTCGGAGTTGGGGTAGCCGTGATCGCCGACTTCCCTGGTCGGCGTCACGTAGTCCCCCGTGTCGCCCTTATCGAAGGCATAGTCGTCTGCGGCGTAGAGCAGCAGATCGGGCGCCTGATCGGTCTGCGCCGGCGTGGGCCAGCCTTGCTTCGCCGCTTCCGCGGGAGTCAGCGCGGAGCGGACGCCGGGCTGGCCCGCGAAGAGCGACTTCAATGCTTTTCTCGAAGCATCCGTGGCGTGCCGCTGGAAGACCAGGGCGAAACCCCCGTCGGTCAGGCAGAAAGTGGGGCGGGTTGCGGAGTCTGCCTGCAGCCCCGCCTGCCTGAGCAGGACATTGGGGTGCAATAGCTGGTGGACGCTTTGCTGACCGTGATCGGAGACGATGATGAAGGTCGTGCGGTCGAGCTCGCCGGCGGCGCGCACTGCGTCGACAACGTCCTTTACGCGGTCGTCGAGAAAGGCGATGGTATTGCGCCCCGCGTTGTTGCCGAAGCCCGTCTCGTGCTCGATGCTGTCCAGCGCCAGCAAGTGCAGCAACAGCAGGTCGGGGTGATGCTTCTGGATGATGTCTTTCGCCGCGCGGGTGTAGATGCGATCGCGCCACGCCTGGGATGGCTCGCCGAAATGCACGAGCTGATCGTGGGTGACGACGTCCTGCCGCACCAGGTCCTGCTCGATCGCGCCGACGGGATCGGGGTGTTCGGCGAATTGCCAGTCGATGCTCGATGAGCCTTCGATGGCGACCCAGTCCACCTGCGCCGTGGTGAGACCTGCCTTGTGCGCGGCGTCGTAGACGGTGGGGACGGCGACCAGCCTGGACTTTGGCGCTCCCATGTCGATCCCCGGCAGCGTTGCGGTGCGCTGGTCGACGATGAGCCCGTTGACCAGCACATGGTGCCGGCTCGCGTCGACGCCGGTGACCATGGCCGTATGGTTGGGCCAAGTGACGGTGGGGTTGATCGGCTGCATGGAAACCGCAAAGGCGCCGCGCTGCATCAGCGCATGCAGCGTCGGCGCGGGCAGCTGCGGCTCATGCAGGCTGACCGCGGCGAAGGCGTCCAGACTGATGACAACGATCTTCGGACGCTGCGTGGCAGGCGCCGCCTGTACGCAAAGCGGAAGCGAGACGCCGCCGGCAAACAGCAGCACCGTGGCTGCGACGGTTCGAAACAAGCGGGAGGCTGAGCACATCATGCGATTCCGTCGGTGGAGAAAGAGCGCCCGTCACAATAGTGCATCACTCCATTTTACTGATGAGTGTCGAATCTCAGCCGCAGATCCACCGTTCACCCCCGGATCAAGTCCAGGGCAGGCTCTGGGCGCAGGCGCGTAGCGCCGTACGGCGGGAGTGGCCATGGATGGCCACGGTTGAGGAGCGAAGAAGTCGAAGGGTATCGCCACCGAGGCGCTTCGACTTCGCTTGCTGACACAAGCTAAGCTCAGCATGAAGGGGCTTTATGAGCTGAGATTCGACACTAATCGGCATCATTCCACGTCACCCGCTGTTCCGCTCGTTGCGGGTGTGCCGGGCGTCTTCTTGAGCAGCCATGAATTGATCAGCGGTGCTCTGAGCAGCAGCGATTTGATCAGGGACGAGCCCGCCGTCTCCGCGGGCTTGCCCACCTGCTCCGGGCTCCATACGAAGGTCGCGACGCTCTGCGGCGGCATCGTGTACTCGAAGCGGGTTTCGCTCTGCATCACCGAGACGCGGCGCGGATCCGTTTTGCTGTTTACCATCACCAGCACGACCGATCCGTCGGAAGCATTCTGGAACGCCACATTGGCAAGCCCCTTGTCAGGATCGCTGGATCCCACCCGGACGGCGCCGGGCAGCACGAATCGGCTGAAGTGCGCGAACGCATAATATTCGTCGTTGCGGCTCACCTCACCGGTGTGCGAGTCGATCACGACCAGGCCCTTGCAGGCGTCGCAGCCACCGAAATGCGGACCATGCTGCTCGTCCAGCGCAAGGTTCCAGTACACCACGCCGCGCGCCCAATGCCTGAGCCCGGCCAGCAGCAGGTCTCGCGCGAACCACAGCAGTTCGCCGTTTTTAGTGGCCTCCCAGTCGCCGCCGGAACACTCGGTGATGTAGGTGTCCTTCCGGGGAAACGCACGATGGACCTCGCTCTGCGCAGACGGGACGCCGCGGTAGCAGTGCCAGGCAACGCCATCGATATAGCGGGCGGCATCGGCGTCGGCCAGCACGCTCAGGGGCTGCTCAGGCTCGTCCCAGTTGTGGTCCCAGCCAAGAATGAGTGTCTTCGGCTTGCGGTTCGCCAACGCCGGACCGAGATACTGCGCGATGATGCGGTCGCGCGTGGCCGCGGAAAATTCCGTACTCGGATAGGTCAGCGGTACGAAGCCCGGTTCGTTCTGCAAGGTCAGCGCGAAGATGGGGATGCCGTAGCCGCGAAAGGTATCGAGGTACTTGACGAGATAGGCCGCGTACGTGCTTTCGAACTGCGGCAGCAACTCCCCGCCGATCAGGTTTTCGCTGGCCTTCATCCATGCCGGTGCGCTCCACGGCGACGCGATGATGCGCAGCTGCGGATTGATGGACAGCACCTCGCGCACGGTAGGTATGACATCGCGCAAATTGGAGGCGACATTGAAATGCAGCAGCTGCGGATCGGTCTGGCCGAAGGGAACATCGTCCAGGGTGTACTGCTGCAGCGAAAAATCCGAGGCGCCGATGGTCAGGCGCGTCATGTTCAGATCGAGGTTGGGCGGGGGGCCGAACAGCTCGTGCAACAGCGCGCTGCGCTGCCGGTAATCCAGCTTGTTCTGCAGCAGCCACGCCGAAGAGTCCGTCAGCGCCGCGCCGAATCCCACGATGGATTGATATTTCTTGCCGACGTCGATGATCACGTCTGCGGGCGACGACGGGTGCGCGCTGAGCCCGACGTCGGGCTGCTGCGCCAAACGCAGCCGGCGATCCGCCGTACTCAGCCACAGCTGGACCCCGACCGTTACCGGAAGCGGGGTCACCGTAACTTCGGTCCTTACCCCGAAATGCTCGCGGCGCGGCACATAAAGAGCGGCCAGTGCGAACAGGGAAATCAGAACGATGGAGGAAATCGCCAGCCAGCGAGAAATATATTTGCCCTCATCCATGGCGTGCACGAAGCCCATCATCCACGTTGCAGTTCACTTGCGACAACTCCACGATGATGAAGCTTCCGGGCAGGGGGATTGCCGGATCATTTTGAATCCGAAACTGGGCGTATGTCACTCCGTCGAAGCCGCGAAACGGTGATCAGCGTCGACTTTCCAAAAGCGCGCTCCAAGCTGGCCCGTTTTCTCGAGCCGGCTTTCAAGAAAGTGCGCCATGGCCCCCAGGTCTGCGTTCAGAGCTTCCCGGCCCCCTTGCGCAGCCAGAGATCGATCAGGGATTTCTCGTAGCGCAACGAGTCCTGATCGGAGCTGAAACCGTGGCTGAGAAAGGCTGCATCGCGCAGCTTGCGCTGGCCCTGGCGCAGCACCTTGCCGTCAGCCCCGTACAAGGTGAAGTTCAGGTCGATGCGCGGCGGATAGATGTCCTTGATGATGCGCACGTCCTCGAAGCGAGGTCCGCGCCAGGGCTCGTATTCGCCGGCGCGCTTCACATCGGTCACCTCGATGTCCAGCCGCTGGCCCGGCGCCAGGATGCGCGAGGCGCGCTGGACGATGTAGGCCTTGAGCGGTTTCAGATAAGCGTCGGGATCGACCACGTGCATCCCGAAAGTGCGCCTTGCCTCGGTGAAATTCTGGGGATCCTTGTAGTGCACGTCGACGTTGCCCGGCGGTGCCGCCGCCCACGCCATGACGGAGGCAAGGGCCAGGCAGGCAACGCACAGCAGGCGGAACAACGGGGAAGATTTCATGGCACACCTCCCGGAACAGGACAGGGCTCAGTATACGTCCGGGTCAAAAGCCGGGTTGAAAAACCGCCGCGCGACGGAACCATGCCGGTCTTCGACTGTCCACAGCACGTGGTCTGAACGCGTCCGTTGCCGGGGAACAGCGACTACCCCAAGCCATGCAAAAGAATGGATCTCCTGGCATGCCCGAGCACAGGACATGGCGTCTGCCCTGGAAACGATGTCGCAGACATTCGTCGCGCAGCACCTCCCCCCTCATGGTCCCACGGCTTGTTCTGCGCGACCCGATTCGCCGCGGCGTCGCGCTCGCCGTCTCGATGTCGTTCCACCTCGCCGTGCTGGTTCTGATGGCGTGGCCGGCTGTCCATAAGCGGAGCGTCACTCCGACCGAGGGCCGCCGTCTGCATGCGATCCAGCTACGCTTCTTCCGGCCGCCTTCGGCACACAAAGCCGCATCCTCACCCGGGGTGATCGCACCGGCCTTGCGCGCTCCCACCACGTTGTCGGCACCGTGGTTGAAACCCCCGACCGTTCGATACGCCACGCGTGCTGCCCTCCTGCCAACCGAAAAGCATCCGCCCGGCGCACCGGCCGCTTCAACTCCGATCGGCGGCGACAAGAGTGCGATCGGCGACGGAGGTTTCCGGGAGCGGCGGCTCGAGGCCCAACGCTCCTATGCGGTTCACGGCATACCGGGTTCCGACCAGCCACGGGTGGCCGGTATCGCGCTGATCGACCCCAGGACACAAGGGATAGGCGCCGTGATGCGTGGCGCGCAGCGACTCTTCGGCATTGCAAACCGCCATTGCGTCGACGTCGATCTGTGGCGAAACCTGACCCCGCAGGAACTGATCGCGCGACATGTCTCGCCCGGCGAGGTGGATCGAACCGACGAGACGTATCACTGCAACCGGCCGTCTGGTTTGAGTTTTTAGCCGACGGCCATTTGGATTCGCGTTGCCTCGGGGCCAGCGCGAAAAGCCCCACGCGCACTGTGGGAGCGGCTTCAGCCGCGAAAGCCCCCAGCAACACCGGATTCCCCCACTTCCCGCCCGGC
Organism: Rhodanobacter terrae; assembly: GCF_042657005.1. NCBI lineage: Bacteria > Pseudomonadati > Pseudomonadota > Gammaproteobacteria > Lysobacterales > Rhodanobacteraceae > Rhodanobacter > Rhodanobacter terrae. The sequence continues at coordinate 3,454 of NZ_JBHSNG010000035.1, read as the reverse complement.
ACCGCCTTGCGCGTGAAGTGCCACACGCCGGCACCACTCCTGCTTCCGCTACCTGCAACGCTGCAGCTGGGCACCGTATTCACGGGCGAGCCGGTCGACGTCATCGGCGGTCTGCAGCAGGTGGCGGTCGTGCCGCCACTGGCCGCTGCGGTAGCCACCGATGCCCTCGTGGTAGGCCAGGTACAGCTGCCTTGCGTCCCACTTGGAGATGCCAAACTCGCGATGGATGCGGTCGGTGTACCAGCCAAGGAAATCGAGCGAGTTGTCCATGTTCTTGCGGCTCTTGAACCAGCGGCCGTTCGCCTTGCGATACTCCTGCCACACCGGGTCCTGCGCCTGCACGTAGCCATAGGCGCTGGAGCGGCGCGGCAGCGGGATGAACAGGAAATGTGGCCGCGCCGGACGCGCCTTCTCGCGGAAGCCCGACTCCCGCTGCACGAACGCCATCAGCACGTTGACCGGGGTACCCCAGCGCTTCTGCGCCGCGCGGGCATCCCGGTACCAGCGCGGATACTGGTCGAAGACCTGGCAGATGCTCTGGCTGTTGCGGGGCGGCGCGGTGGCACACCCACCCAGGGCCAGCAGGCCGACGGCTAAAAGGGACAGGCCGAGACGGCGAGCCGTCATGGCGTTCCATGCTCTGATCATGGGCGCAGGGTAGCAGCCGATGGCGCGCGCCGTGGAGTGGCGTTGCGGAAAATATTCCCGACACCTTGGTGCTGCCACGAGCCATCGGAATCGAGCCGCGCAGGCGACCACTCTTCTGGCCTTATCTTCCAGCCTCACCCGGTACCGGTGGTGTTAAGTTGCGGGATTATCCACTCGCTTGCCGGAACCCCCATGCCCCGTTTCCTTACCGCCGGTTCGCCGGTTGCGCTACGTCGTACGTTTTCGCGCCTCGCTTTGGCCCTAGCGATGGCACTCGCAGTCGGTACCGCCGGTGCGCAGCAAGCGCACACTGACCATGTGCCGCCGCCGCAGGACACGCCGTACGTCGGCACGGTGACGATCCATGTCGATGCCGACGACACGGCGCAAGGCATTTTCCGTGTCCATGAAACGATTCCGGTGAAGGCAGGCGCGCTGACGCTGCTGTACCCGCAGTGGATTCCCGGCGACCACTCGCCCACCGGCCCGATCGCCATGCTCGCCGGCCTCAAGCTCAGCGCCGACGGCAAGCCGCTCATGTGGAAACGCGACAAGTACAACGTGTACGCGTTCCATCTCGACGTGCCTGCGGGCGTCTCCACGGTCGATGCCGCGTTCCAGTACATGTCCGGTCGCACCGACAGCGAGGGATTCGAGATCACCGACCGCATGATGGACATGGAATGGAGCAAGGTGGCGCTGTATCCGGCCGGCCATTTCTCGCGCGACATCACCTTCGCGCCCAGCGTGACACTGCCGCATGGCTGGCAGTTGGGCACCGCGCTGGAGACGGCCTCGCAATCGGGCGACACCATCGCGTTCAAGCCGGTGACATTCAACAACCTGGTCGATTCGCCGATCTACGCGGGCCGGTACTTCAAACGCGTCGATCTCAACCCGGGCGGCGCAACGCCGGTGCACCTGGATATCGTCGCCGACGCGCCCAAGTACCTGCAGATGACGCCCGAACAGTTGAAGGTGCATCGTGCACTGGTGACACAGGCGGCAACGCTGTTCGGCTCGCACCACTACGACCACTACGATTTCCTGTTTTCGCTGTCCGATGTGCTGGGCGGCAACGGCACGGAGCACCACCAGTCCAGCGAGAACGGTCTGGGCTCCGACTACTTCACCGCCTGGAACGACGCCGCGCCCGACCGCGACCTGCTCGCCCACGAGTACGCGCATTCGTGGAACGGCAAGTTCCGCCGTCCGGCCGACCTGTGGACACCCGACTTCAACGTGCCGATGGGCGACTCGCTGCTGTGGGTGTACGAGGGGCAGACCCAATACTGGGGTTTTGTGCTGACCGCGCGCGCCGGCATGTGGACGCCGCAGCAGTTCCGCGACGCGCTGGCCATGGTCGCGGCCAACTACGACCGCAATCGCGAAGGTTTCCAGTGGCGCACGCTCGAAGACACCACCAACGACCCGAGCGCCGCCCGCCGCTCCAGCCTGCCGTACCGCAGCTGGCAGATGAGCGAGGAGTACTACAGCGGCGGCCAGATGATGTGGCTGGGGGTGGACGCCAAGCTGTGCGCGCTGACGCATGACCGAAAATCGCTGGACGATTTCGCCCGCGCGTTCTTCGGCGTCGACGACGGTAGCTACCTGACCAGGACCTATACCTTCGACGACGTGGCGGCCGTCCTGAACGGCGTGGCCCAATACGACTGGGCGAGCTTCCTGCGCGCGCGTGTCGACACGCTCGACCCGCCGCTGGAGAACGGCATCGCGGCGACCGGCTGGAAGCTGGTCTACACCGATCAGGAAAGCGCGTACGAGAAGCAGTACAACAGCCGGCCGCAATCGTCCCGCCATCTGTTCAACTTCGCCTGGTCGATCGGCTTGACGATGAACGACGCGGGACAGGTCAACGACGTGCGCTGGGACGGGCCGGCATTCAAGGCCGGCGTCAGCACCGGCGCCACCCTGGTCGCGGTGAATGGGCAGACCTATTCGAAGGATGTGCTGAAGAACGCGATCGCTGCGGCCAAAAACGGCAACGCGCCGATCCAGCTGCTGCTGAAGTACCAGGGCGGCTACCGCACGGTGCCGGTGAACTATCACGGCGGCCTGCAATACCCGCATCTGGTGCGCGTCGAAGGCACACCCGATTACCTGAGCGAGATCATCGCGCCGCACAAGTAAACGCCGAGGCGGTGCTTGAAGCTTGCGCGCGAATCGGCGGATCTTGTCCGGCGGCTCGACGGAGCTGGACGTCCGAATCTGCATGAGGGCCTGCAGCGAACGCGACTCGCGCCCCCTGTTTTATCCCCAACTTCTTTTTGCTCTTTTCCCGGCCAGCCGGTCGTAAGATATTGCGGCTCACCATGGAGGGAGTTTTATGAAGGCCTGGATTGCAGCACGGCCGATGTTGTTGCCGGCGACGGTCATGGCCGCGACGAAGCGCGCGTCCGTCGTTCCTGCCATGCAGAGCGTGGGCTTTGGCGCCTACCCGAGCGGCATTGAAAGGTCCCTCAAGGCATGGGCGGATACGAGGCGACGATCACGCTCGTCGGATTTTCCAGCAGTGATGTCGCCGCCGCCATCGAGGCCTTCGAAGAGTTGAAGCCCAACGGCGAGTTCGGGACCACCGCCATCTACAAGACCAGGCATGCCGATTAGAAAACGAGAACGGGTTCACTCCCTGGTGGCTGAAGGAGTGAGCGCCGCTCCCCATGGAGTTCAGCTATGGATGCGACCCACTCCAAGAGTGCTTTCGTGTACGGACAGGTCAGGCGCGCTCTGCAGTCGGGACGCTACGCACCCGGGCAGCGGATCGATCCGGCCACGCTTGCCGCAG
>NZ_JBHSNG010000034.1:0-32139 GCF_042657005.1 Rhodanobacter terrae | reverse complement strand
CGCCGCCGAAGGTGGTCAGGCCCGACGTGTTCACCGTCAGCGCATGCGCGCCATCCAGCGTCGATGCGAAGTCGATCGCACCGCCGCCCGTGCTGGCCAGCGTCGCATCCGCACCCAGCGTCACCGCACCGTTGTAGGTCTGCGCGCCGATGGTGCCGACACTGCCGTCCAGCTGCGTGCTGCCGCCCCCTGTCGTCATCAGCGATGCCAGTGGCGTGATACCGCCTACCGCGCCACCGAAGATGGTCAGGCCCGACGTGCTCACCGTCAGCGCATGCGCGCCGTCCAGCGTCGATGCAAAGTCGACCGCACCGCCACCCGTGCTGGTCAGCGTCGCATCCGCGCCCAGCGTCACCACATCGTGGTAGGTCTGCGCGCCGGTGGTGCCGACGCTGCCGTCCAGCACCGTGTTGCCGGCGGCGTCCGTCATCAGCGACGTCAATTTCGTTGTTCCGCCCACCGCGCCGCCGAAGGTGGTGGTCCCGCCCGTGCGCACGCTGAGGTTGTGTGGTCCGTCCACCGTCGAGGCGGCGTCGATCGCGCCGTTGCCGCTGCTGCTCAGCGTCGCGTCGCCGCCCAGGGTCAGTGCGTTGCCATAGGTCTGCGCGCCTGTGGTGCTCACGCTACCGTCCAGCGTGGTCGCGCCGCCACCGCCGCTGCTCAGGCTGGCCAGCGCTACCGTGCCGCCTACTGTGCCGCCGAAGGTGGCGGTCCCGCCCGTGCTCAGGCTGAGGTTGTGTGGTCCGTCGACCGTCGAGGCGGCGTCGATCGCGCCGTTGCCGCTGCTGCTCAGCGTCGCGTCGCCGCCCAGGGTCAGTGCATTGCTGTAGGTCTGCGCGCCCGTGGTGCTCACGTTGCCGTCCAGCGTGGTCGCGCCGCCACCGCCGCTGCTCAGGCTGGCCAGCGCTATCGTGCCGCCTACTGTGCCCCCGAAGGTGGTCAGGCCACTCGTGTTCACCGCCAGGTTGTGTGCGCCGTCCACCGTGCCGGCCAACATGACCGCACCGCCCCCCGTGCTCGCCAGCGTCGCGTCGGCGCCCAGCGTCACCGCGTCGTTATAGGTCTGCGCGGTACCACTGGTGACATTGCCGTCGAGGGTGATGCCGCCGCCTGCGGTCACATCCAGCGCGCCGCCGACGCTCACCACCGGCAACGCCAGCGACGCGTTGGTGTAGTCCAGCGTCAGGTTGCCTGTCACGCTGGATGGCAGCGTCAAAGTGCCTGGCGTGGATGCCGTGTTCGTCAGCGACAGATGGTTGATCTGCGCACCCGAACCCGCTGCAAACGTTACGCTGCTTGCGAAATTGTTGCCCGGGTTGCCGAGTGTGACGTCCTGCCCGTTGCCGGCAGTGGTGTCGTTCTGCGTAAAGCCGGCCGCGCCGGAGACGTTCAAGCCGCTGCCGCCTTGGGTCATCGCACCGTAGCTGGATGCCGTGAGCGTACCGGTAATGGTGCCGCCGCCCAGCATCAACGCACTGCTGCTGGCGATCTGCGTATTGCCGCCGGTCAGGCTCGCCGCGCCGGTAAACACATTGCCGCTGTTGCCGAGCGTCAACGTGCCATTGGTGCCCGCATTGAAGCTTGCCGTACCGGCGCCGGCAGCCTGGGCGATCGTGCTGCCAACCGCCTGGGCGATGCCGGCCCCGCTGACGCTCAAGCTGCCGCTGCCGACATTGACATTGCCCAGCGTCAGCGCGTTGCCGTTATTGCTCAACGCCACGTCGTTGGCGCCGCTGTTGCTAAGGGATACGGCCCCCGTGAAGTTGTTGCCGGGATCGGTCAGCGTGATCGCGTTGCCGCCGGCATCGAAGCTGCTGCTGCCGGTGACCGTGAAAGCGCCGGTCTGGCTGATCGGGCCGCCGCTGGTCGTCACCGACAGGTTGCTGCTGCCGATATTGAGCGCACCTGCGCTGAACATGCCGCCTTGCACGCTCAGGCCGGCCAGGGCGCCATTGCTGCCATGGCCCACCGCACCACCGAAGCTCACCGTGCCACTGGGCGCATCGGCAGTCAGCCTCTGCTGGGTGGCGGCGGCATTGTCGACCGTGCTGCCAAACGTGATTCCGCCACTGGCGCCGGTACTGTCGAGCGTGATGTTCCCGCCCAGGGCAACCGCTCCCGTGTAGGTCTGCTGGCCACTGCTGGTGATATTGCCGTTCAGCGTGCTGCTGCCGCTGACCGAAAGCGTACTCAGGCCGGAGGCCGCGGCCAGCGTCGTGCCGCCATTGATCGTCAAGCCATGACCGCCACCTGTCAGGGGACCGGTTCCGCTGACGCTCGTACCCGTGAGCGTGGTATCGCCACTGAGCGTGGTGCTCGTCGCGCCGTAGCTCTGCGTACCGCTGGTGGTGATGCTTCCGCCGAGCGTGCTGGTGCTGCCGCCGCTTACCGCAAGTGTTGCCAGGTTGCTGGTCCCGGCCAGCGTCGTATTGCCGGTCATCGTGAGGTTGGTGCTGCTGCCCGATGCGCCGCCGAACAGGGAGATGCTCGAGCCGGACAATTGCGTGTTGGTGCTCGAAAGATCCAGGGAGCCGGCGTAGCTCTGCGAGCCGGTCGTCGAGACATTGCCGGCGAGATCGACCGCACCGCTGCCGCTGCTGGTCAGCGTGCTCAGCCGGCTCAGGCTGCCCACCGAGCCATCGAAGCTCACCGTGTTGCTGCCTGCGTTCAGCGTCAACGAATGCGACGACACATCGCTGTCCAGGGTGCTGCCGAAGGTAATCCCGCCGCTGCCGCCGCTGCTGACGAGCGACGTGTCACCGTTCATGGTCACGGCTTGCGAGTAGGTTTGCGTGCCGGTGGTGTTGGCGGTGCCGCTCAGCAGGGTGGTGCCGCTGATCGCAAGGGCACCCAGCGTACTGGTCGCTCCCAGAGTCGCATTGCCGGTAATCGTCAGGCTGTCGCCGCTGCCGGTTACGCCATAAGGCAGGCTGACGCTGGTCCCGGCCAGCGTGATGGCGCTTGCGCCAAGCGACACGGGGGCATAGTAGGCCTGCGTGCCGAGCGTGCTGATGCCGCTGTCGAGATTGATTTTGCTTGGCGAGGGCGAGGACGCGTTGCCGATGGCGATGGCGCCCGTGCCGGTGGCGATGCTCGACGTACCGTCGATGGTGACGATGCCGGTCGTCTCGATCTGGAGACCGCCGCCATCCGTGGTGATGCCGGCGCCCGTCAGGTTGACGACGCAATTCGTGAGGGACGCGCACGAAGTATTGTTGCTGTAGCTGCTGGCGGTCGCGCTGCCGCCGTAATTGCCCCACAGATACACGTTGAGCGGAATACTGCTGCCGGCAGCGGTAATGTTGCTGTTGAGGAAGATACTGCCGGCCGCTTCGAGATACAGCGACGCCGCGCCGGTTCCCGATGAAGTTCCAACGATGGGGGCGTTCACCGTAATGTCGCCGTTCTGTCCGCCAGAACTGCCGGTGAACACGCGTACGGTGGTACCGCCGGTCAACGCCGCGTTGAGCGTGCCGATGTCGAGCTGGGACGAATTGCCGTTGGCCTTGAACGGGCTGGTACTGGTGATGTTGCTGCTGGTGCCGCTGTAGTTGGCGATCGTTATGTCGTAGGGATCGAGCAGCCACGTTCCCGCCGTACCGTGCGGCGCCGAGGCATCCACCGTGCCTTGCGCATTCAGGCCGTAATGCGACGAAGTCTCGACCAGGCCGCCGTTGCCGCTCGAGGCGCCGCCGCGCGCACTGACGCTCCCGTAGAAATTGTTGACCTGGCTGCCCCAGACCACCACCGAACCGCCGTTACCCGCTTGCCTGGCATCGGTATCGAGCGTGGCAGAAGGGCCGACATACGTAGCGCTTGCAGTCGGCAATCCTTCCCCGCCCTGATAGCCGCCTCCGACACGGATGCCGCCGCCGCCTAGCGTGCCGGAAGCATCGATATTGCCGGTGACGCTCACGTTCTGATCGGACAATACCTGCGCGCTGCCGCCCCGCGTGCCGGAGACGTCGATGCTGCCGCTGTCGATGGCGTTGCCGCCGCTGCCGACCAGCCGCACCACGCCGCCGCTGGTGCTGATGCCGTGGGCGTCGATCACGCCCGAATTGTTGACCAGGTTGGTGAACAAGCTCTTCGCCGCCGACGCCTGCAGCACCACCGTGCCGGCGGCGGCATCCAGCGTGCCGCTGTTGGAGACGGCCGGCTCCCGGGCATCCAGTTTGTTCTTGAGCGCACCGGTGATCTGGATATTGATCAGGCCATCGCCGTCGAAATCGAGCACGGCACGGTCGGCGCCATCCAGATTGATGTTGCCGTAGTTGGCGAGGATCAGGCCGTCGTTGGCCACACTGCCGCCAACCAGGCTCACCGAGCCGCCGCTGGCTGCCTCGATGGTGCCGTGGTTGACCACGCCTGCCACGCCGCCATGCGCGTCGAAATTGAAATGGTTGGCAAGGAAATCGGTGGGCGTCAGATCCAGCGTGCTGGCCACCAGGCCGCCCACGTTCACCTGCGCGGTCGAACCGAAGAGGATGCCGTGGGTGTTGATCAAAAACACCTGGCCGTTCGAGTTGATGCGGCCGAAAATCTGACTGGGGTTCTGGTCGAGAATGCGGTTGAGCGCCACCGCATTGAACGAGGGCTGCTTGAACAGCACCGTCGCATCCTTGCCCACGTTGAAGGTCTGCCAGTCCAGCGCCAGCCGGTTGGAGAGCTGGTTGATAGTGGTATTGGCCCCGTTCTGGCTGATCGCACCGCTGCCGCCGACGACCACGCCGCCGGTGGGCGATGTGGTGGAATTCACTCCGCCCGCCAGCGCACCTGCCGATGCGGACATGCCTGCCATCAACGCGACAGACAGGCTCAGCGGAAGCGCCTTGCGTCGCAGCGATGCGCCATGTGCCGATCCGGGTTGCGTCGGTTTGCGTGGATGGCGGTGCGTGGCGTCAGTGACGGTGTGCATGGTCATGGCCTGTCAGAACGTGAAGCCGAAGCGCGAATAGATGTGGTAGCCGTTCTTGTCCGACGCTTCGGGGCCGCCGATGGGTAGCGCACCGTCGAGATGGAACTCGAAGCGGTGGAAGCGCGGCAGACGGAAAATCAGCCCCGCGCCGTATCCCTTGAGCGTCACCGGCGGCGCATTGCCGCGGTCGGCGCCCGCGGCGAAACCCCGGCCGTAATCCACGAACGTCTCGAACTCCAGCAACTCGCGCCAAGGGCGGCCGTAGAAGGGGGACGTCTTGTTGCCGAAGCCTGGCGCGTCCACGTGGTACTCCAGCGAGGCGTAGTAACCGCGGTCGGTGAGGGCATCGGCGATCGGATAGGCACGCACGCTGTCCGGGCCGCCGATCACGAACTGTTCCAACGGCGCCAGCGCCTGGCTGGTGTACTGGCCGCCGAGCTTGAAATACAGGCGCTGCGACTTGGTCAGGAACTGCAGCCGCGTGTACGACAGGCGCGTCGTCAGGAAGCTGCTGGCGTGGTCGGGGCTGATCAGATCGATACCGTGCGAGTCGTCGGCGATCGACTTGCGCAAACCCACTTGAAGCAGATCGACACCGTGGAAGCGCTGGTCGGTATGGCTCATCCCCCAGGTCAGCTCTCCCACGTCGAAGCGCTCGTCGGAAAGCGGGATATGGGTGCTGCTCAGGCGGGACTGTTCGCGGATGAAGTGCAGCGTCGCCTGCATCTGCATGATCTGCGTATTGACGAACTTCCAGTCGGCACCCGCGTACTGGCTGGAGCTGGGACCCTTGACGTCCAGCGCGGCGAAGGTGCCGTTGGACAGCTGCAGCTCGCTGCGGGTGGCACCCACCACCCCGCTCAGCCCCTGCACCACGATGGGAACGCGATAGGCGAGCGTGCCGTAGACGTTGTTCTGCGGATCCAGCGCGTAGTCGATGTTGGCCGTGAAGCTGTCGCCGATGCCCAGCGGGCTGTTCCAGGCCACGCCCAGTTGGGCACGGTACTTTCCGGTCAGATCGGTGCCGTAATTGTTGGCGCCGGTGGTGATCGTGTATGGGCGCTTGGCCTCGTTGGCGACCATCAGCAGGTCGGTTTCACCCGTGTGCTCGCCCGGCTGGAACGTGGAGGACACGGCCACGCCCGGCAGGTCGCGGGCGTACAGCATCGCCGTGTCGATATCGCCTTTGCGCAGCGCCTTGCCCTTCAGCGGCGCTGCCATCGCCGCAATCACCGCCGGGCGATAGCGCTTGGCGCCCTTGACGATCACCCGCCCGAGCTCGCCCTCCAGCACGCTGATCTCGATGGTCTGGTCCGCGCCCACCGTCTGCGCCGGCAGGAACGCGGTGCCGAAGATGAAGCCGGCCTTGCGGTAGCGGTCGGTCAGCACGTCGGCCACCTGCTGCAGCTGGGCGAAATCCAGATGTGCCACCTGCCCTGCACCACCGCCGAGTTTCTGCAGTTGCGCATCGGCCAATGCCTGCATGCTGGCCGGCGTGATGCCGTCTCGCGGATGCTCGCCCACCCCTTGCACGCGGAAACCGCGCACGGCCAGCTGGGCAGTCGCAGCGCCGGCGTCGCGATCCTTGACTGCCGGCACGACATTGTCCGGAAGCCGGGGTGCCGGAGCGGCCGCCGGCGACCGGGCGGCCAGAGCCGCGTTGTCGCTGACGGTGAAGGCGAGCACCTGGTCGGGCAGATAGGCGTGGGCATCGGCATAGCCGGCCTTTTTCAGCGCCGCCGTGACCGCATCCGCGGCACCTTGCAGCTGGGCCTGGCTGAGCGCGGCAGGGTGACCTGCTGCGGCCACCGCCTGCTCGTAGCCCTTCTGCACGATGCGCTGGATATCGGCGGCCACCGCGCCCGGCGACAGCCCGCTCACCAGGATCTGCTGCGACGGAGCGGCCGGCGCCGCCCCTTCAGGATGGCCCGGATTTGCGGGCGTAACGGGGGCGCTTTGCGCCCAGGTTTCGCTGCCGGCCAGCGCCAGCGCCACCGTTGCAGCCAGACAAGCGATCCGCACGACTCATTTCCCCTTTCACTAGAGCTGTCGGGCGCACGGCACAAGTATCCCGGCGCGCCGCTGTCTGACCGGATGGTCGAAGGCCGGCAACTCCGTCATCGCGTGCCCAGGGCGCACGATGAATTTCCACGCCACCTTCTTCTGTAGTGCGCAAACGGGGCGCCGATCTGGTCGTCCGCGCACGGGGGTGGCCCGGTGATCGACTCGACCCCGGCCTCGGCACCCGTCCCCCGCGTCGGCACCAAGACCGGCCGGCCTTCAGGGCGACGAACGCCGCAGCATCCAATAGACCAGCAACATGGCAACCAGCACCATGCCGCCCGTCACCAGCCAAAGCTTGCGCAGGGCGGCACGACGCTCGGGGAACAGTGTCGCGGCTTCATCCACTCCGGGGGGTGGCCTGCGGGTGCTCTCGACGCGACGTGGAGCCGGTTCCCGGCTGGGAAGGATCGCATTGCGCGCGGTCACGCCGTTGCTGTCGCTCAGGCTGGTGAGCAAGGCCCGGCGGCGGGTCCGGTATTCCGCCCGGGTGATCCGGCCCATGCGGTGCGCTTCATCGAGCGCGCGGAGGATGTGGTTGCTGCGGCGTTCCTGTTCGTTCATCGGATTTCCCTAAGGATGCGCATGCCGACATCGTTCTGGGCCGCGCCACTGTCTGCACGGTGGGCGTCCACCGTGCAGTCGGACCAGTAACTGGTATAGCTGCCGCCCCGCACCGCCACCTGACCGCCGCTGACGACCCACTCCCACACGTTGCCGGTGAGATTCACCAGTCCCCACGGATTCGGCCCCCGTCCCAGCGAGGAGATCGGTGCGCCGGTGCCGTCGTCGCCGTTCGACGTGGGCGGCACGCAATTGCTGTCCGGAGCCTGCTTCCAGCCGCCACCGGCCCTGGCCGCGCGCACCCATTCGGTATCGCTCGGCAGGCGGTAGACGAAGCCGCCGCTGGCCTGGGTCAGCCACGCCGCGTACGCCTGGGCCTGGCTCAGGGTGATGTTGGTCACCGGAAGGCTGCCGGACAGGTGGTCCTCCACCGGCTTGGGGCTGCACTGGTGGGTCGTGGCGCAGAAAAGGTTGAACTCGCTGACACTGATTTCCGCGCGAGACAGCGCATACGGCTTGCCACCCGCCAGGCCGGGCACCACCACCAGAGCCGGACCGCGCTTGCCGGAGAGCGTATCGGCGCAGAAGCGACCCTTGCCGACCAGATCGGGATTGCCGCAAGGATCGACCCCGCTCGCGCCACTGGCCGACGCGGCGACCGCCGCCGGCGCCGCTGCGTGATCGCCGACGACGGGCCTGGATGGCTTGGCGGCGCCTGCGGCGGGCAGCGCGGATGTCGACTGACCCGTTGCGGCCTCGGTGTGGCCGGCGGGCGGCGTGGCGCCCGGTGCGGCGGCCGGCGTCGTCGCGGGCGCGGCCTCGGCCGGCTTGAGGCTGGCCAACAGGTCGGCCATGCTGCCCTGCGGCAGCTGGCCGTGCAGCTTCATGTCCTTTTCCAGCTGGCCGAGGCCATCCGGGTCGGCACGGCGTGCGGCAGCCAGTTGCTGGCGCATGCTGTCGATGTCGGTCGCCGCCGGCGCCTGCGTGCGTGCCTTCATCAGCGCCGCGACCAGCGCATAGCGCTGCTGGGCATTGCGCAGATCCGTGCGGGTGCCCAGCACTTTCAGGCCGCGCGCCACGGTGTCCGCCGCAGCCTGGTAGCGACCGTGCTGGAAGGTATCGCCGGCCTGCCCCAGGTAGGCCTCGGCCAGCAACTGGGGTCCCTGCGTCTTAAGGAAATCGGCGTCCGGCTGCAGTGTGCGGATGCGGGCAAACGCATTCTGCGCCTTGCCGACATCGTTGGCGGCAGCCGCGCGTTTCATCGATTCGATGTCTGCAGCCACCTCGGCCACGGCGCTTTCCTGATCCAGCTTCGCCTGCTGCTGCTGCTGCAAGGCGTCGATGCGCGATCGCTGCGCCCGCAGCGCCGCGGATTGCGGTGCGTACTTCAAGCCTGCATCCACCAGCGCGCTGATCTGCGGAAGCTGCATCGGATCGCTCTGGGTGCTGGCCTGGGTGGCCATGGTGGCGGCCAGCGACTCGACCAGCGCCCGCGTCTGGGCCGAGTTGTCGCCCTGCAGCGTGGCCATCGCGCTGGCGACCTGGGCCTGCCAGTCGGGCGTGACAGCCGGCCGTGCGATCAGCGCGGCCAGCACCTTGCGCGTCTCGGGCAGGCTCTGGCGTACCGCGGGCGCGGCATGGACGGCCGCCGTGGCTGTACTGGCCAGTGCCGCCAGTTGCGCCGCGCGCTGCCTCAGCCGCGCCGAGTCGGGAAACTGCCGTGTCGCCTGCTGCAGTTGCGAGCGCGCCTGGTCGAGGTGGTTCGAGGCAAGCGACTGCCCGATCGCGATGTCGTACTTCAGCTCCAGCTCGGCATTCTTCAACAGGCTGCTGGACGGATCGATGGCGCGGATGGTGGCCAGAATCGCCACCGCGTTGTCGGGCTCGTCGGCGAAGATCGCCCCCACCTCGATGCGCTGGCTAAGATGCGTATCGAGCTGGTTGAGCAGATCGTTCCTTTCCTTCTCGATCGCGCTGCGTTTGAGATCCAGCTGCGGCGAATACAGCTTCAGCTGGTTGCGCAGCTGGAACGCGTGCTGCGCCTGCGCGTAGTTGTAACGCTGCCTGGCCGGATTCCAGTAGGCATCGATACGGCTGAGCAGGAAGTTCTGGATCAGGTCGCCGTGATCGATCACCAGCTGCTTTTGCTCGTTCGCGCTGAGCGAGTCCAGCGCGCCTAGCGCCTGATCCTCGCTGGCGTAATGGTCGTGCTGGGCGAGGTCGAAACGGCCGATCACCCGATCGATGTGGCGCTGGTGCACGTAGTACGTCAGACCCCAGCCGCCGCCGGCGAGAATCACCGCACCGATCGCACCGAACAGCACCATCGGTCCGAAGCGCTCGCGCAGGCTGACCTCGCGCAGACCTTCCACCAGCTCCACGGCGTTCTTGAGGCGCTTGTCGCCGGTGAACGCCACCGCATCGCACAGCGTCTGGTACTGGCGTTTGGTCAGGCCGGGTACCGGCGGCGGCTTGCGGCCCTCCTTCATCGCCACTTCGGCACTAACCTTGTCGAACGGGTGCTTGCCGGTGAGCAGTTCGAACGCCACGCAGCCCAGCGCATAGATGTCGTCGCTGGGCGTGGGCTCCTTGCCCTGGATCATCTCCAGGCTGGCGTAGGCCGGCGTGAGCGCGCCCAGCGTGCCGGCGTCGAACACGGTCTGTTCGCCGACCTGATCGCCCATGTGCTTGCCGGCGCGCGCGATGCCGAAGTCGAACACCTTGGGCACGCCGCCGCGGGTGACCATGACGTTGCCGGGCTTGAAGTCCGAGTGCACCACGCCGGAGGCATGCGCGCGCTTGAGCGCCCAGGCCATGCCCTCGATCAGCGGGCGCGCCTTCTCCAGCGGCATGCCGTTGTAGGCGCGCTCGCGGATCAACTGCTTGAGGTCGGAGCCGTCGATGTACTCCATCGTCATGAAGACGATGGTGTCGTCCTTGTCGAAGTCGAACACGCGCACGATGTTGTCGTGGGCCAGCGACTGCGAGCGGCGCGATTCGCGCTGCAGCGCGATCAGCGAATCGGGATGGCGGCGGAACTCGTCGTTCAGCACCTTCACCGCCACATAGGGATCGCGGTCACGCGCTTCCACCTTGCGCTCGTCGCGGGCGAGGAACACCACGCCCATGCCGCCACGGCCGATTTCCTTCTCCAGATGGAAGCGGCCCTTGAGCACGCTGCCCACGGCGGCGTAGACACCGCCTTCGGCATCGGCCACGCGCTGCCAGCTGTCCATGTTGAAACTGCTGCCGGTGCCCGTGCCCTGGGTGCCGGTGACGGCAGTGGGCTGCGGCGCGTCGGCCGCAGGCGGGTGCGAGGCGGGCGCGACCACGGTGGCATCCGCGTCGTCCGCCGGCGCGGGCGGGCGTGAAGCGGGCTGCACCATGGTCATCTCGGCATCCGGCGGCGGCGCGCTGGCGCGCCCCAACACCTGTATTTTCGTCACGTCGTCGTCCGCTGCCGCAGGCGGCGCTGCAGGGGGCATCGCCGACGCCTGCGCAGGCAGCTGCAGGCTGTGCAACTTCGCGGCGAGCGCCCGCGCGAGCCTCGGCTCGAGCCGGCCGTCGGCGGCCATCGCCACGAGCAAAGCCTGCTCGTCGCGGCAGGTTTCGTCGGGCAGCGCGCCGCGTGCGGCCAGCGCGTCGAACAGCTCGGGCAACGTGAGCCGCCTGGCTTGGTAGTCGTCAATCAGTTCGGCGATGGAGCTCATGAGTTGCGATCTTTCCTGTCGGTCACAGAATCACGGGATCGTGGCGGAGTCGCCGCCGCGGGGCGCTCGCCGAACCATGCGTGCGTCCCCCGCATCAGCCGACCACCAGCATGGGCACATCGTTGGTGCGTACCTTCTGGCCTGCCATGTACAGCGTCGAGCTCATCTTGTAACGACCCTCCTGGATGCCCTTGGGCAGGCTGAAATCGAAGCTGGTCTCGTACTCGCCGGTGCCGTTGATCGCAGCGACATCCTTGGTGGCGGTAGCCAGCTGCTTGCCGTCGGGCGAATACAGGGTCAGCTGCTCTTTCATCTGGGGCGACACGTCGTGCGCGCCCCGCAGCAAGGTCACGCGCGACTGCATCTCCACCTTGCCGCCGCCCTGGACCGTACCTCCGGGAAGCAGCACGCTCTGGTAGGATTCGATCGTGTTGCCCGTCGGCAACGTGCCGTGTTCGTGCCGGTACTGCGCCTCCACCGCCTGCGCGTCGCGGATCCGCCGGCTGTGGTAGTTGTAGGCCATGCAGGCAAACGCCCCGACGCCGGCGCCGATCGCCGCGCCCGCCAGGTGCCCCTTGCCCTTGCCGAACAGCGAGCCGGCAATCGCGCCGATCGCGCCGGTCACCACCGGATTGCATTCCTGCGCCGAGGCGCTTCCGGTGCCAGCGCCGGTGTTCGCGCCTGCCGGGCGTGGCGCGCCGAGGCCCCCCATGTCGGCACATCCGCCCAGCAAGGTCACGGCGATGGCCATCGCCGCGAGTCTCGTGCCGCGAAATTTGCGTGCTTGCATGACCGCACCTCCTTCAGTTGATCGTGATGTCGCTCATCGCCCGCTGCTGCGCCTGCTGGGCGCGCTGCAGGAGTCGCCGGGCCCCCGGGTCCCCGGGGACGATCTGCAGCGCGGCCTTGGCGTTGGCAATGGCCGCGGAATACTTTTGCTGCCCGTAGTTCTGCTCGCCTTCCCGCAGCAGCTCCGACACCACCTGCTGCATTCGCGACGGGCTGTCGGCAGCGGAGCGCACCGCTGCAACTGGTGGCGGCACTGCCGGCGGCGGCGAAACGGCCGCCGTGACCACCGTGGAAGCCGATGGACTTGCCGGTTTCGGCTGGTCCAGGTCGTGCTTTTCCTTGTCCACGGCGAGGCGTCTGAGCTCCAGCTGCGGCAGAAACAGATGCAGCTGCGCGGGCAACGCGAAGACCCGGCTGGCCGCGGCGTAATCGCGCCGGCCCTGCGCCGGGTTCCAGTAGGCGTCCATGCGACCAAGCAGGTAGGACTGGACCAGATCGCCATGCGCCAGCATCAGCTGTCGTCGGCCGTCCTCGCTCAGCTGGCCCAGCGCGGCGAACGCCTGGGTTTCGTTCGCATAGCGATGAGGATCGCCGGGTTGGAAACCGGCGACGACTTCCGCCATCTGCCGGGCGCGCCACTGGCCGACGGCAAACCAGCCTCCTGCCGAGAGCAGCAGCAGGCCGGCCAGCGCGTAGGCCAACGGCCGGCCGGCACGTTCGCGCAAGCCGATCTCGCGCAGCCCGTCGAGCAACGCCTCGACATCCTTCAGCCGCTGCCCGGCATGAAACGCGATGCTGTCGCACAGGGTCTTGTACTGGCGCTTGGTCAGGCCCGGTACCGGCGGCGGCTTGCGGCCCTCCTTCATCGCCACTTCGGCACTCACCTTGTCGAACGGGTGCTTGCCGGTGAGCAGCTCGAACGCCACGCAGCCCAGCGCGTAGATGTCGTCGGCCGGCGACGGCTGCGCGCCACGCGTCATCTCCAGGCTGGCGTAGGCCGGTGTCAGCGCACCCAGCGTGCCGGCGTCGAACACCGTTTCCTCGCCGGACGCCTCGCCCAGCCGCTTGGCCGCACGCGCGATGCCGAAGTCGAATACCTTGGGCACACCCTCGCGCGTCACCATGACGTTGCCGGGCTTGAAATCCGAGTGCACGACGCCGGCCGCATGCGCGCGCTTCAACGCCCGGCCCATGCCCTCGACCAGCGACCGTGCCTCGGCCAGCGGCATGCCGTGGTAGGCGCGCTCGCGGATCAGCGAGCGCAGGTCCGTGCCGTCGATGTACTCCATCGTCATGAAGACGATGGTGCGGTCCTTGTCGAAATCGTAGACGCGCACGATGTTTTCGTGCGCCAGCTGCTGCGCGCGGCGCGATTCGCGCTGCAGCGCGACCAGCGAATCGGGGTGACGGCGGAACTCGTCGTTCAGCACCTTCACCGCCACGTAGGGATCGCGGTCGCGCGCCTCCACCTTGCGCTCGTCGCGGGCAAGGAACACCACGCCCATGCCGCCGCGGCCGATCTCGCGTTCGAGCAGAAAGCGTCCTTTCAGCAGCATGCCAACCGTGGCGCGGTCGCTGCCGGCCGCCCCGGCCACCTGCTCCCAGTCGGCGCTGGTGACGCCGGCGGCCGGCGGCGCTTCGCCCGTGGACATGCGGGAAGCAGGCGCGACCACGGTGGCATCTGCGTCGCCCGCAGGCGCCGACGGGCGCGAGGCGGGTTGCACCATGGTCATCTCGGCGCTGGACGACGACGGCGCAGCGCCGCTCGGCGACACCTTCACCTTCGTCATCTCGTCGCCCGCCGCCGCAGATGTCGGCGCCGACGGCTGCACGCCACGCAGCTTCGCGACAAGCGTGCGGGCGAGCATCGGCTCGAGCCGGCCGTCGGCCGCCATCGCCTCGAGCAGCGCCTGCTCTTCATGCAGAATCTCGTCCGGCAGCGCACCGCGCCTGAGCAAGACGTCGGACAGCCCGGACGGCGTGAGCCGCCCGGCCTGGAACTCGACGATCAGTTCGGCGATGGAAGTCATGCTGCCGCTCAATCCTGCAGACGCACGATGACGGCGGAAATGTTGTCGCGCGCGGCACGCTGCAGCGACAGCTCGAACAGGCGCGCCAGCAAAGCCTGCGGCTCGGGCTGGTTGCGGGACTCGACGTCGAGCTCCTCGTCGCCCAGTTCCTTGTTGATGCCGTCGGAGCAGAGCAGGAATTGCGTGCCGGGCCGGCTGCTCGCCACCACCCAGTCAACGAACAGGCGTTCCTCGGCGCCGACCGCGCGGCTGAGCACGCCGGCGCCAGCCTGCAACGTCGCCGTGGCGCCGCCGAACTGGGTGACGTCGTCCTTGGCGCCATGCACATGGTCGCGGGTGATCTGGCGCAGGTGGCCATCCTCGTTGCAGTAGGCACGGCTGTCGCCTACCCATCCGCAGAGCATGAAGTCGGGGTCGTGCACCAGTACCACCACGGTGGAACCGATGATGTCGACGCCGCGCGCGGCTGCGGTGCCGAGCAGGTCGGCATTGACCCGCTCCAGCATGTCCTCGATCGCCTCGATGAAGTCGACGACGCTCTCCGGCCGCGTCAGCGCACCCAGCCGCTCGACGATGAGCGCGCTGGCATAGTCACCGGCCGAATGGCCGCCCATGCCATCGGCGACGACCCACAGGCCGATGTCGTCGCGCACCAGGATCGCGTCCTCGTTGTGCCGGCGTACCTTGCCCGTGACGGAGCGACCCGCGGAAACGTAATTCGTCATGGTGTGATCTCGATGACAGCCAGCGGCCAGGGGTCAGGATCGGTGCCCAGCGCTGCGGCGTGTGCAAGAAAGGCGCGCGCGTCGTCGCAGGCCGGCAGCGCCAGCGCCTGCGCCAGCAGGCTCTGTTCCAGCCCGATCATGCGTCGCGTGGCCAGCAGCAGGAAGCGGTCGCCGCGCTCCACCGCGCAGACGATCTCGTCGCTGCGCGGCGCACCCGGCGCGCCGAGGCCCGCCGCAACCGGCGAGCTCCTGCTGTGCAGCAGATCATCGACGTCACCGCCCTGCTGCGGATCGACGGCGAACACCGGACGCAGCTGGCCACGCCGCCATTGCCACACCTCGCCGGTGCCGATGCGCAGCAGCGCGGCCCAGCGGCCGGTGGTATGCAGTGCCACCACGGCCGCGTCTTCCATCACCGGATCGATCAGATCCTCGCCGGAGAGCTGCAGCAGCGGGTGGCGCGCAAGCAACCGCTCGCGCAGGTTCTGCATGCCGCCGGAGAAGTCCCTCGGCGCCATCGCGGCGGCGACTGCATGGGCGGTCACCGCGCCGCGACAGCGCGGATCGTGTGCGCCATCGTCGGCGGCCAGCAAAGCGAGCGCACCGTCCGCGCTGAGATAGACGGTACCGCGCTGGGGCGACGGCGATGCCGGATCGGCCGTCGCCGATGTCATCGGCGCGACCGGATCGGCCGCCGGTGGCCCCGCTGCTGGCTTGACTGCCGAGGCCGGGGCGTGCCGCCCGAAGCCCGGCACGGTCACATCATCCGGTATGGGAGCCGCCAGAATGGGAGCAGCCGGAACGGGAGCCGCGGGTGTGCCGATGCCATCGAGCAGCTCGGAGAGATCGTCCGGCAGGCGCGGCGGTGGCTCGACGGACGATGCCACCATCGATGCTGCGGCCGGTGTCTCCTCCACCGGCGCGGCAGGCGCATGCGGCGCGGGCGCATCATGCGATCGACCCGCCGCGGTTGAGGGTGCCTGAAAGCCGGCCAACGAAGCCCAGCCCGCGCTTGCCTGATAGGCATCGAGAAACGACGCATAGCTGGCGGGCTGCGGCAGTCCCTGGGTGAGCAGGACGCTGGCCGGCACGTTGCCCGCACCGTGCGTCCACCACAGGCACCAAGTGCCCGCGACGGCCTGCACCTGCGACCACAGCGTGTGCAGGAAGGCGCCGGGCTGGCGCTGCGCGGGCAGCGGCAGCCGCCACTGCGGCGCGGTGCGCCAGTCGGTGCCGCGCAACACCGCGAGCGTGTCGCGGCGATCCATCACCAGCGGACTGGGCAAGGTACTCAACTGCGCGTCGAACGCATCGGCACCGGCACCATGGAACTGCGCCTGCACAAACAGATGCTCCAGCGCATTGAACCAGCGTTCGCCGTCGCGCAGCACCCGCGCGAACGGATCGCGCTCGTCGCTGTCCGCGTCCAGCGGGGCGGCCATCACCATCGGAAAGCAACGGCCCACGCGGTCGGCGGCCGGCGCCATCAATCCTGCCCAGGCCGACTCGGTGCACACGCCTGGCGCGAGCACGAAACGCCAGGCGGGGCTGGCATGCCAGACCTCGTGCCAGCGCTCGCCAAGCTGTTCGCGGCTGGCCGCCACGGCCTGCTCGAAGTGGCGATCCCAATGCTCCACGAAGGCAGGCGGCAAACGCCGCTGCACGAAGTCGCCCGCACCGGACAGCTTGCCGAAGAAACCCACCGTGCCCGCGCTCCCCCCGGTCGCCTGTGGCATCGGTCAGCCTCCACACCGGAAGCGTTGCAGGTCGGTGCCGAGGAAGGGATTCTTGAGATTGTTGGCCTGCAGGGTGATCTTCGCCACGTGCCCGCCGAAATTGAAACTGGCGGTGAAACGCAGATCCGACTGCTTTTGCAGGTTGGCCGCCTGCAGTGCACGGAAAAACGCCCAGTCGCCCTGATAGTCGAAGCTGCTGATCAGGTTGCCGGCGGTGTCGTAGGCGGCGATCGATACCTGGCCCGGCTGCGGCCCGGGCCATTTCATCGCCGCGCTCATCGCGCCGCCGGGCGTGTATTCGTACTTCTGCCCGGCCACGCTGATCGCCAGCTTGCCGATGCCGGCGTCCAGCTGTGGCGCCAGCCAGGTGAAGTCCACTTCCGGTGTGGCGCTGCCGTTGTGGAAATACATCTGCTTGATGGCGTCGGCCAGTTGCACCTGCGCCAGCATGCCGGGTGAACCGCTCACCGCACCGGGCCCGGTTTTCCACTGCCAGGTGCGGCCGCTGGCATCGACCAGCTTCTCCAGCGAGGCCTTGTAGAAAGCGTCGAACTCGCCGCCGTAGCCGAACAGCTCGGCAAAGTTCTGCAACGGTATCTCCGTCTTGCCATCCGGCGCGAACGGATAGCGCCCACGGGTGAAGTCCGCGCAGTCTTTGGCCACCGACTGCTGAAACTGTTCGCCCAGTGCGCCCTTGGTGCCGCTGGCGACCAGCGCCTGGCTCTTGCCGGTGAGCGTGGCGACCCAGTCGGATACCGGCGGCGGCAGCTGCGCGGCAGCCTGCTGCGCCAGCAGCAGCTGCGGGTTCGGCTGACCGGCCGTGCCGCTGAAGTCGGTCATGGTCAGCAAGGTCTTGCTGAGCTGGTCGAGCGTGCCCAGAGTCTGGTCGATCGGCGTGGCGCCGGGCGGGCCGTCGCTGAGCTTGTTGAGCGTATCGAAGTGCTCGCTGATGGCCGCACCGGGCTTCTCCGCCGCCGCGGCCGGCGCACCGGCGGCGCTTGCCAGCGCCCGGCTGAGCGCGCTCTGGGTAGCCTTTTTTTCGGCCGCATTCCTGGCTGCGTCCAGCGCCTTGTCGGCGCCGCCTTCCGGTGGCGCACGCAGCAGGTCGTGGGTGTTGTCGCGCACCACGCCCAGCAACGCCTTCAGCGGCGAACTGGGGCCGGACAACTTCGCCGCAATGACGCTGGCATCCTGGATGCTGGTGACCGGCTGCAGCTCCAGGTCGGCCAGCAGGTCGTCCCAGGCCTTGATGTAGTCGGCCTGGTACAGCCCCAGCACCTGTTGTTGCAGGCGCGCCTTCTCGATCGCATCGATCTTGCTGGCGCCGAATACCCAGTCGTCCTGGGTGAAGTTCGTCACCGCCTGCGCGATGCCCTTGTTGACTTCGTCGGCAAACACCGGCTGGGTGAACAGCGGCGGCAGCGGCGCGGAGAGCGGCGTGCCGCTCTTGCGGCGCAGCACGTTGCCGAGCAGTCCCAGCGCCTTGTCCAGCCGCAGCGGCGGCGCGTCGCTGCCGTCGGCGGTCAGCTTCAGGCTTCCATAGACCAGCGCGGAAAGGTCGGCCGTGCGCAGCGTGGCGCGAGCCTGTTCGACCAGGCCGTCGTCCAGGCTGACCGCGCGCAGCTTGCCCGGTTCGGACACCAGCGCTTGAAAGTGCTTGGCCAGGGCCTGCTGCAGCACCGGGTCGCCGGGGAATATCTTGCGCCACTCGATCCTGGTCAGCGCGATCAGCTGGTCGGCGTCCTGGTGCTTGGGCTCGCCCAGCATCAGGTAGCCCTTGAGGTAGTAGTACAGCGCCTGGGGATCGCTGGCGTTGCCGGTGAGGCCTGCGCGGAACTGCGAGGCCACGCCGGGCAGCAGCAGACCGTTGAGCTCGCGGATATAGGCGTCGTGCACCTCGCTGCCCACCGCGTGTCCCTGATAGAGACCGAAACGCATCAGCAAGGGCACCCTGCCCTTGTATTGCCGGGCCACGTCCTGCACGGCGGACAATGCTTCGAGCCGCTGCAGCACGGTCGCGAAGTAGGCCTTCTGCGTGGCGACTCCACCGAGGTCGCTCTTGACCGGGTAGCCTGCCAGTGCGGACTGCACCTCGGCCAGATAGCTGCGGTTGTGCCCGTAGCTGGTGACGAAGCCGATCATCAGCAGCGCGGCAAGCAGCAGCACGCCACCGTAGGAGGCCGCCTGCAGCAGGATCTTCTGCCGCTCCAGCTTCGGGTTGGTGCCGGCAAAACCGGACTCCTTGAACAGTACGTCCTTGAGCAAGCGCTCGACGAAGAACGTGCGCTGCTGGGCACCCTTGGCCTGCACCCGCGCAACATCTACGCCGAACGTGCGCGCCACTGCGCTCATCATGCGGTCGATCGGCGCGCCTTCCTGCGTCCCCGAGGTCAGGTACACGCCGCGCAGCAGCGACGGCGTACCGTAGGGATTGGGTGCGAACACGCCCTCGACGAACTGCCGCGCCACGTCGTGCAGCGCGCCCAGTTGCTGTGGAAACGAGAGGATCGCCGCCCGCCGGCTGCGGTCGGCTTCGGCGTGGAGGCGGTCGAGCACGCGCGTGTTGAGCCGGTCCAGCAGCAGCTGGAACTCGTCGGCGAAGGCCTTGGCCGCGCTGCCGTCCATCGTCTTGCCGACGGGAAAGGACATGCCCCAGACCTGGCTGCGCAGCTCGGGATTGAGGTCGTCGAAGAACTCGCTGAAGCCAGCGATCAGGTCGCACTTGGTCAACACCAGGTACACCGGCACGCCGATGTGCAGATGCTCGGCCAGCTCGTCGAGCCGGCGGCGCACCGCCTGGATATGTTCGTAGCGGCCGTTCTCGTCCAGCACCAGCAGGTCGGACATGCTCATCGCGATCAGCACGCCGTTGATCGGCCGGCGCTTGCGGTACTTGCGCAGCAGCTTGAGGAACTCGCCCCAGGCCGAGGCGTCGGCGCCGCGATCGGAATCCTGCGTGGTGTAGCGCCCGGCGGTGTCGAGGAACACCGCCTCGTCGGTGAACCACCAGTCGCAGTTGCGGGTGCCGCCGATGCCGCGCAGCGCCTCCTTGCCGAAACGATCGGACAGCGGAAAGTTGAGTCCGGAGTTCTGCAGCAGCGTGCTCTTGCCCGAGCCCGGCGGGCCGATCACCACATACCACGGCAGCGTGTAGAGATTGCCGCCGCCGTGGCGGCTCTTGCGCAAGGTGTCCACCGCCTCCTGGAAGCGCGTGGCCAGTTGCGCCCGCTCGCTGGCGCTGCGGTCGTCACCGGGCGCCGCGCCGGCCGCACCGGCATCCTGCCCCGCGATGTCGCCGGACATCTTCGCGGTCTTGCTGCGCAGGCGCAGCTGCTGGATCTGCAGGCACGCTACCCACACCACCAGCAGCACGATGATCACCACCAGCCGTGTCACCGGACTGGCCAGCGGCTGGCTGTCGCCGATGCCCAGATACGGACCACCCAGCCAGATCAGCACCGACAGCAGCAGCAGTCCGACCAGGGCGATGAACCAGCCGGATTTCAACAAGGTCAGAAACTTCTTCACGAGCCTCAGCCCTCCGGGATGTACTTGATTTCCACACGCCGGTTGCGCGTGCGGTTGGCCGGAAGACTCGGCGGCAGCGCAATCGGCTGCGACGAGCCCGCGCCGCTGGATTCGAACCGCGCGGGGTTGTCCAGCCCTTGGCCCAGAATCTGCATCACCGAACGCGCACGTGCCGCCGACAACTCGAAGTTGTCCTTGTACTTGAGCGAATGGATCGGCTGGTCGTCGGTGTGGCCGACCACGATGGCGCGGCCCGTCACCTGATTGAGCGCGGCGGTGATCGTGTGCAGCAGCGGCACCTCGCTGGCGCTCACGTCGACGCCGCCGGAGGCGAACATGTCGGTGGCGCCCAGCCGCACGAGTTCGGCCCCGCCCGGCTGCTCGATGATGGCCAGCTTGCCGGCCTGCTCCTCCGGTGCCAGCAGCTGCTTGAGCGTCTTGCGCGGTGCCGGCGGGTTGATCTGGTTGAGCCGCGCGGTATCCGGCGGGGTGGCGCTTTCCAGCCCGATCTGCGCGACCTGTGCGCTGGCCGGTCCGGACAGCGCGTTGAGCCGGGTATAGAAAAACACGAAGGCGACCAGCAGCACGCAGGCGGCCGCCGCCGCGATCACCCACAGCGGCACGTAGCGGATCAGCGGATTGCGCCGGTCCTCGATGCCGCGCCAGTGCGGCGCCAGCTCGTCGGCCGGCGCCGGGCGCTGCGCCTTGATGCGGCGGTACAGGTCTTCCTGGATGTCGGCCAGCTTGGCGCGGCCGCCGGACTCGATCTGATAACGGCCGCCGAAACCCAGTGCCAGGCACAGATACATCAGCTCGATCAGGTCGATGTGGCGGCTGAAATCCGCACACAGGCGCTCGAGGATCTGGAAGAACTTGGCGCCGCCGTAGGACTCGCCGTGGAACGTCACCAGCAGCGTCTTCTGCGCCCAGCCGCTCTGCTCGCCCCAGGGCGCGTTGAGCACCGACTCGTCGAGCATCGCGCACAGCACGTAGCGCGCGGCGGTGATCGTCTGCGCCGGCAGGCCGGCCGCGCTGGCATGGCTCTCGAACTTGCGCACCTGGTCGATCACCTGGTCGCGCAGGTGGGTGGCGTCGGGAGGCGACACGCTGTGGCGCAGCTGCACGCCGAGCAGCAGCAGCGCGCTGGCGGTCTGCACCAGCGGGTTCATGCCGCCGCCGAGGAACTCGCTGATGTCGGCACGCGGCTCGTCTTGCGCGCGTGGCGGCAGCGGGCCGCGCGGCGGCGCCGGCGCATAGACCGGCGGCGCGGCGGCGGGCGGCGCGGCGGCGGGCGGCGCGGCGGCGGTCTGCCCGCGCGGGCGCACCACGGTGGCGTCGTCGGGAACCGGGGGATAGCCGGGCGGATTGCCGGGACCGTTGGGAGTATTCATCTGCTCAGCCCCTGATCGCCCACAGCTGCAGGTCGAGGCCGGCGAACTCGCTGCCGAAATGGAAGGCGATGCCGCCGGAGGTCTTCAGCTCGCGCCACATCGGCGAGTGCTTGTCGAATTCGAAATACAGATAGCCTGCGTTGTACGGAATCTGCCGCGGCGCCACCGGCATCGGGTTCACGCCGATACCCGGAAGCTGCAGGTTCACCAGGTCGCGGATCTTCTCCACCGGGCCGATCTTGGACACTGCCGGCAGCTGGCGGCGCAGGTCCTCGGACTTCAGGTCCGCCTTGGCCGCCAGCACGAAGGCGGCAGTGTCGAGCAGGCTCAGGTCCGGCACCACCGCCACCCATACGCCGAACTTGCGCTGCTGCAGCGGAATCGGCGTGGCGGTCTGCTCCATCACCGCGCTGAGGCAATTGCGCAGCGCGAGGATCACCGGCTCGAAACTCTCGCGCAGCGCCTCGTGGCGGTATGCGGGAAACGCCGATGGACGCTTGCCCGCCGCGGTGAAGGTGGCCAGCTCGCCGGCCATCATCACCAGCGCGCGATACAGATCTTCCGGATGCAGCACCGGCGCCTCGCACAGGTGCGCGATCAGCGGCTGGCTGCGGTTGACCACCTGCAGCAGCAGGAAGTCGGCGATCTCGGCCGCACCGCCGCGATCGGTCACCGCCACGCGGCTGGCCAGCGCCTCGCCGCGCTGGTGCAGCAGGCCCAGCAACTCGGTGAGGAAGGTCACCAGTCGCGGCACCGCCTGGCAGCTGAAACCGGTAGGCATGAAGCCCTCGTCCAGCATCACGCGCCGATCGGAGCGGCACTCGACGATGCGCGCCAGCGGCAATTGCGTGAGCCCTTCCAGCGGCTGCGACTGGGGCAGCAAGCGGCTGCTCATGCCGCCCACTTCGAGCACCGCGGTGCCGTCGGTACTGCCCGACGCATCGCGCACCTCGGCCTCGCGCACGCGATAGCGGAACAGCTTCTCGGCCGGTGCCTCGGCGCGCCCGCTGTCGGGCTGGGTCGGCGAGCGCAGCGGCAAGGTGAGGTAGACCGTCTGGTCGCGCCAGTTGGCGTCCACGTCTAGCGCCGGCGGCAGCGGATCGTCGCCCGGCATCGCGAACGGCGTGCCGTCCGGAAACACGCCCCGCGCGCGCTTGATGCCGAGCTTGCCGATCGCCAGCAGGTCGGTCTCCAGCTCCAGCTCGGTGAAGCCCCAGGTGTAGGGCCGCAGCGCGCCGGCGCGCAGCTCGACGAAGCGCTCCAGGTAGCGCTCGTGCTGCTGCAGGTGCTGGGGCCGCAGGAACAGGCCCTCGCTCCATACCACTTTGCTGTTTTGCGTCATTCGCTTTGCGCCCATCTCGAAAAATGTCGGCACCGGCCTGATCGCCGGCGCTTGTCGTATCTACCGTCGCGCGCTGTTGCGCCGCGCCGATTTCAGCCGCGCCAGCTGCTCCTCGTAGGCGCGCGCGAACTCGTCGCCGAACAGCCGCCGGAAGCAGTCGTCCGGATTCTTGATCAGCCCCTCGAAGTTCTCGCGGTACTTCTCCCAGTACCTGGCCTTGCCGCCGAAGGCCGAACGCTTGCCGCCGTCGACCTCCTGCTCCAGCCGGTCCGGGCCGAAGTGCGCCAGCAGCGATTCGAACGCCGCGCGCACGCCGGCCAGCATCGCCATCTGGTGGCAGCGGATGTCGTCGAAGGCGTCGTCGAACGCGGCCGGGCCGGAGAGGAAGGCCGCGTTCGGCGGCGCCATGATCTTCTGCAGCGCCTCTTCGGCCGTCGGCGCGAATTTCAGCGGGTTGTTCTCCGAGCGCTGGATGATCGTCACCGGCAGGCGGAAGGTGTTCTTGATCTCGGCGCGCGCGCGCAGCACGTCCATCACGCCATCGACCACGATGCCGAGCATCTGCTGCATGTCGGTCGGCAGCGCGCCGCCGGCGGCCGGTGCGGGCGGCAGAGGGCTAGTCGCCGGCGCTGCGGCAAAGGGATCGAGCAACGGCGCAGGTGCGGGTGTCGGCGCGGGCGCAGGTACCGGGACGGCCGGGGCAGCCACGGCGGCGGGCGGCGTCTTGGGCGCGAAGTCGCCCATGGTCAGATCCCAGTTTTCCGGCAGCGGTTGCGCCTGGCGCTGGCCCTGGGTGATCGGCGGATGGAAGTAGTCCTCCATGCTCGGCGTGTGGTTCCAGCTGGCCGCCGGCGCGGGAGCCGGCGTGGGCGGTGATGCATAAGGGGCATCGAGAAAGCTCAGCGGATCGAGGTCGGCGCCATCCGAGGACGAGGCACCGGGAATCAGCCTGTCGTCGTGCAACGCGCCGACCGAAAGCGATGACCCGAGGCCAAGGTCGGCAAAGACGTCCAGCGGATCGACCGCCGGCGCGCGCGCGCCGGCCGGCAACGGCGATGCGGCAAAGGTTTCCACCGGGGCGGCGGCCGTCGGCGCCTGCAGGTTCACCGAGACCTCGAACGTATCGATCTGCAGCCGATCACCCTGCTTCAGTGCCGAGGGCTCGCCCTTGATCAGCGGCACGCCGTTCAGCAGCATGCCGTTGGTGCTGCGGTCCTCGATGAAGTAGATGCCGTTGAGACAGCGGATCATGGCGTGCACGCGCGACACGCCCGACGCGCTGAGCACCCAGTCGCAGTCCTCGGAGCGGCCGATGCTGCCGTCGCGCCCCTCGAACGCCTTCTGGCTGCGGTTGCCGAACTGGGCCGCGTGGCGACCCATCACGGCAAGGGTCAATGTCTGCGAAGTCGACACGCTCAGATTTCCTCTCGATCGAATGCGACCATGGCCGCCTGATATGCCGCCGAGCGCATCGCCGTCCGTGCGCTGTTCATGACTCGCCGCCTCCCGCGCCGAGCAGGCTCATGGCGCGCTCGATGAACGCCGCGCGGCGCGCCCCGAAGTTTGTCGCGTCGAGCGCCGCCATCAGGTTGATCGCCGCCACCGTGGCGCGCGCGGTGAGGTGCTCGGCCGGCGGTACCGGCGTCTCCTGCGCCGCCGGTGCCAGGCTGCCGCCCGACCAGCCCGCCGCGGCGGCCAACCATGCACCGAGCGTCTTGTAGCCGCCCGCGTGGGCGAACTCGAACGCGGCGCGGCGGTTGCTCTCGGTCGGTTCGCGTACCCACTTCTCGGCCAGCGCGGCGCCGGAGCGATCTTCGTGGGTGAGCGGCTGGTCGCGCGCGCACTGGCACAGCCACGCCACCGCGTAGCGCTTGGGCAGCAGGCGCGCGAGCAGCTTCAGCGCGTCCTGCGGCTGACCGGCATCGAGCAGATCCTGCACGGCCGCCTGCGGCGTCATGTCCGCACGCAGGCGGGCGCTGGCCGGGGCGGACAGCTCCATCTGCACGGAGGCGTGGATTACCGCTGACATGTGCGTGATTCCCCCGTTAGCCGATCATGATGATGCCGCCGGACACCTGGGTCATCGCATCGCCCTTGACCGTGGTCATGGTGCCCTTGACCGTGGTCATCGCGGTGCCGGCCACTTCCAGCATGCCGTCCGAATGTGCCTTGAGGCTGGCGCCGGCGCCGAGGTCCATGGTGGCGCCGGCCTTGATGCCGACCTCGACCTGCCCCTCGATCTTCACGCCGACGTCGGCGGTGATCTTGATGTTGACGCCCTTGATCTCGATATCGCCGGAGCTCTTCATCACGATGCTCGATGCGCCCGTCACCAGCTCGATCTCGGTGCCGGCGCTGAGCTTGAACTTCTGCCCGATGGTGCTGGTGCCGTTGGCGGTGACGTCGAGCTTGTCGTCGTTCTGCACGGTGACCTTGCGATCGTGCTTGACCGTCTCGGTCTGGTCGTTGTCCACCGTGAGGGTTTGATCGTGCTTGACCGTGGTGATGTCGTCGTGATCGATGGTGACGGTGTGGTCGTTCTCGACCTCTTCCACCATGTCCTTCTGCGCGTGGATGAAGAACTGCTCGCTGCCCTTCTTGTCCTCGAAGCGCAGCTCGTTGGCATCGTCGGCGCTGCCCAGCAGGCTGCGGCTCTTGATGCCGCTCTGGGTCTTGTTGTCCGGCAGCGCGTACGGCGGCAGGTTGTCGGCGTTGTAGACGCTGCCGATGATCAGCGGTCGATCCGGGTCGCCCTCGAGAAAACTCACCACCACTTCCTGCCCCACGCGGGGAATGCTCACGGCACCCCAGTTCTTGCCCGCCCACGGCGAGGCGACGCGCACGGGACACGAGCTCTGCGCGTTTTCCTTGTCCGGCTTGTTCCAGTGGAAGGTGACCTGCACGCGGCCGTACTTGTCCACCGCGATTTCCTCGTCGGTGTCGCTGCCGGTGACGACGGCGGTCTGCATGCCGACCACCTTCGGCTTTTCGGTCTTGAGATCCTTGCGGAACGGAAGGCGACTGGAAAGCGCGCGGAAGTGGCAGCGGAAAGTCAGGTTGCCGCCGCTGCCGGAAGCATGGCCGCCGCCATGCACCTGGATGTTCGTCCCCGTGATCAGGTATTCCTGATTGAGCGCGCTACGGGGGTAGTCCGAGAGTGTGAAGAGATTTCCGATCTGCGCGCTGCAGGCGTCGGTGATGCCGCTGTAACGCGAACGCGAGGCGGTGAATGCCTCCGCACGAACGTTGGCGTAATGCTGGCCGACCCCCGCCTCGCCATGCGCGCCCGGAAAATCGAACGCGCTGTAACTCTTGCTCGGCTGGTGGCCGTCGCTGGTATCGGACGAGAGCAGCGAGGTCTTCGGCGTCAGCGGGTTGTAGTCGGTGAGCTTGAAGGTGGCGCTGTCGACGCCGCGGGTCGACTCGAACATGCTGACGGTGGATTGCGTGCGCAGCATGTTGTCGAGTTGCGCGGCGTAGGGCACCGTCCTGAATTCGTCCGCCGCGGAATGCGCGCTCACCCCATCGGCCAGCACCATGGTGTGCTTGGTCTCGCTGTGCACAAAGTAGTAGTAGATGCCTTCCTGCTCCATCAGGCGATGGATGAAGTTGAGGCGATCCTCGCGGTACTGCACGCAATAATCGCGCGCTGCATAGCTCCCGGTGAGGCTGAACTTGACGTCGGTGTAGCCGGACTCGGAGAGCAGCTGCTTGATGATGTCCGGCGCACTGATGTTGGTGAAGATGCGACAGTCGACCACCTGCTCCAGCAGCCACGGCTTCGGCACCAGGGTCACCGCATACTGGGCGTACACCAGCGACTCCACCGTGGCGACGCCGGTCTGCGACGCCTCGCAAACCATGCCGTTGAAGTGCCGCACGTAGCCGTCTCTGGCGACCAATGTCACCGTCATCGACGTGCCCAGCAAGGCACTCAGGTCGATGCCCGCGTCGCGGCTCTCGAACTGCACGTGGAACCGGAACAGCTCGCCCAGCGCTTCGTCCGCACTCATGTCCACGAACAGCAGGTCGTCGCACTCGGTGGATGTGATCGTGATGGGATCGCTCATGCGACTACGTTCCTGGAATGATTTTGTGGCCGACCATCGTCGCAGCAGGCAGCACGACGATCATCGCCCGGCCGTTGACGTCGCGAACACCGACGCGCCGTCATGCCGGCTGGCCTGCACTGCGACGCGCGCAAACCACCCAGCTCGTCACCGGCTTGCCACCTTCCTTGCGCAGGCTGTCTGCGGCGATGCCTGTGTCGACGAAACCCGCCTCGTGCAGCACACGCTCCACATAGCGATGCGAATGACGGTAGCGGCCGCTGGAAGTCAATTCGGCGCGGTCCTCGTCGCCCTCGATCGCCTCCAGCGTGAAGCCCACCCAGCCACCCGGACGCAACGCGCCGTGCGCGGCGCCAAGCACCGGCGCCAGTTCACCGAAATACACCAGCGTGTCGGCCGAGAGCACCACGTCGAACTGATCCGGATGGCGTTGCAGCCAGTCGGTCAGCTCGGCCACCTCCAGCGAGTCGTAGCCGCCGCGGGCGCGCGCCTTGTCGACCATGCCGCCGGACAGGTCGACGCCGACCAGTCGGCGTGCCTGTGAGCGGATCAGCGGCGCGCAGAGGCCGGTGCCGCAACCGGCGTCGAGCACGTCGAGGCTGGCGGCCGCCGCGGGAAGCTTTTCCAGCAACGCGCCGATCAACACCTCCGGCGCGCGGTAGCCGAGGTTGTTCAGCAGCTGCTCGTCGAAGCTGTCGGCAAACCCGTCGAACACGTCGCGAACGTAGTCGTCGGCGGCACGCGGGGGCGCTGCGGCGGCGCCGCAGGAAGCCAGCATGTGGCGCGGCACCGGATTGTCCGGCTCGCGTTGCAGCCACTCGCGATAGACCGCGGCCGATTCGTCGTGCCGACCCAGGGTGTAGAGCGCCACGCCCAGGCATTCGAGCGCGCGCACATTGCGCCCGTCGAGGCGAATCGCCTGCCGGAAGCACTCCGCCGACTGTTCGAGATGCTCGATGTGCTGGGCGTGATTGCGCAGGAACAGGCCCAGCATGTAGTGGCCGCGGGCATGGTTCGGCGCCTGCTGGAGCAATCGGGTATGCGCCTCGAAGGCGTCGTCCAGGCGCTCCCTGGCCTCCAGCACCACGGCCAGATTGCCCAGCGCGTTGTAATGGCCGGGGTCACACTCCAGCGCGCGGCGGTAGCAGGCCTCGGCTTCGGCCAGACGCCCGCATTCCTTGTGGATGTTGCCCAGATTGTTGTGCGCGTCGGGATGGCGGGGGGTGATCTGCAGCGCCGCGCGGATCAGCTCGACCGCCTCGTCGCTGCGACCGCGCTGATGCGACAGCACGCCGAGAAAATGCAGGGCATCCGGCTGCGCCATCCGCATGTCCAGCACTTGCCCATAGAGCCGCTCGGCCGTATCGAGGTCGTCCGCCTGATGCGCCTCGATCGCCTGCGCCAGTACTTTCACAAACGGCCGCGGCGCTGCCTTGGCGGCCTTGCGGCGACGATCGGAAAGAGCCGGGTTGCGGTTCATGCGGCCATCCCCCTCAGCCGATCAGCACGGTGAAGCAGCCGAGCACGATGGTGCCGCCATGCGCGCAGCTGTCGCCCAGCCGCGCGGCCGGCTGTCCGCCGATCAGCACCTTGGGCGACCCCATGACGATGCTGTCCGGCGGTCCCACACAGACGGCCATGTCGCCCAGCCGGGCCGCCGGCAGGCCGCCGATCAGCACGGTGGGCTTGCCCGGCGCCGAGATCGGGCCGCCCACATGCGGCACGATGCCGGTCACCATCGGGCAGACGTGCAGGTCGGTCAGGCGTGCGGCGGGTTGCGGCATGGCTCAGCGCTCCACATTCGCGGCGTGGCGCGCGACACACTCGAACGAATGGCATGACTGGAACATCCGGCACCTCCCCCGGTTTCGTGCCGCCAGGCCAGTTCCGGCAGTCGGATCTGAGATTGGCACTCCATAGTCAGGTGCGTAAAACGGCGGCGAATTTGGTCACGCGGCCGGTGTGGACCTCCCCGTGCCCGGCATTTCCCGGGCTGCCTGCGGCGGACGCGCACTCGCCGCCCGCTGCACAGGACAAGGATCGAGTTGCCCCAGCCCGAATGCGTCTATCATTACCGTCACCGTGGTGGTGTTGAGCTCGAAGATTTCGGCACATTTGTTCGAAGGACAGGATGTCAGCCGCATCCCGTTGCTTCATATCGATGTTCTGATTCTTTTCACCGATTATCGAACCCGTCGACGGCCGCAAGCCTGCGCGCCCGCACGACCAGCTTCTGCCAGTCGCCTTCCGTGGAGAAGGCGCGACTAGCCAGGCCATTCACGAGCTCCGAATAGGCTTCCGTAAATTTGCTTGCCGTTACGCCTCCAAAGACGGTCTTGACACATTCCCGCGGCCCAACATCAGGCCAGTCCGATCTGCCTGGACGCGTTGCTGCTGATGGCGGCGGAAAAACCCTTCCTGTGGTGCCACCAAACACCTCACGCCGTACCTTAAAGTCGATTTGACCCCCGGTATCTACCCCTGTTTCCTGGCGACCCATCACCACCACATCCCCGGGCTCGTCAGGTCGTATAGCCGGCAGTCCCCACCGTCGGCGGGAACAGTAGCCAGGTATTGCCGGGCAGCGCGTCATATTTTTTTTCGAAATAAATCATGATCGTGATGTTCTTGCTGGCCGCCAGCGCGCTGAAGCGCGCGCAGCACGCCAGGCAGGGCCGCGTGTCCTGGCCGATGCCCAGCAGTGTCTTCCCGGCCAGGCTGGTGCCGATGCTTTTCCACAAACCGCGCTCGGCGCACTGCGATGCCGTATTGTTGATGACGTAGGGGGTATTGGTGGCCAGATCCACCTTGTTGATCTTGGCTGTGTCGTTGTCGTAGGTCGCGGCGAAGGCGTTGAAGTAGATGCTGTTGGAGGCCTTGCCGCCCTTGGGCACATTGACGGCCGCGTACAGGGCTTTGAGGCATGCCGCCGATGGAAATCCGTGATGCCCGCCGAGGGTGTCCATCGTCTGCGCCGTGACCAGATTGGCCGTCGTCAGCGCCACCGTGGCGGCGTTGTCCCACTCGGGCGCGTCGGAGGTGTCGCGCGCCTTGGTGGCGGACCTCGTCACCACCGTCTTCCATCCCTTGAAGCGCTGCTCGCAGGCCGGACATGAGGCGGGTTTGGTGGTGGCCTCGACGACTTCGTCGCACGCTTTGCACTGAAAGGCCATGTCACTTTCCAATCGAATGTGGATGAAAGGCGCGGGTTCGCCCCGCTCGGAATAGCGAGACCACCCCGCCACTCATCATACTGCCGTCGCCTGTTTCCTTCATGCAGCCAGACCGGCGACGCTCCCGTCAAATTGCCAGTTTCTGCGCTTCACGCATCTGATTCACTCGCAGGAAGCCCGCAGGATGGGTGCCGTCGTCGGGGGTGTCGCCCATATACCCCTCGGTGCTAGCGAACAACCTTTCCGGATCGCCCGAATTGATGGTTAGAAATATGATCGCGAAGGAATCGGCGTAATACTCCCATGAGGTATGGTTGTCCTTCGACCAATCCGCGTAGAGAGACTTGAGCACATTGGGATATATCTCGCGGATGGCAAAGTCGGTCTGGTGTCCGAATTCGTGCCCCAACGCGAACAGCGTTGGAATGGCACCGTGCTGGATATCTTTGTAGGAGATCCACATTTCCACCCCACCGGCCTGGGTGTTGTCGATGAAATTCGGCACGACGTTCAACTTGAGATTGGCCGCCTTTTCACGCCACAACACCAAGCTGGCATCGAGTTCACCCACGGCGCAGTTCCTGAAGGCACTTCCACGCTGCAAGTTCTGACGCGTCAGCCGGCTAAGCAGAAACTGTTTCCAATTCCGAACGATGTTCAGCGCAGCCCGGATCGACCGACCTTCGACGGCGTACTTTTCGCGTAGTGTCGGCTCGACCTCATCCTCATCCATATACATTTTTTCGGTACAGAACTTCGTGATGAGTTCTTTCTTCTGTTGCAGCGGAACCCTGTCAGGTTCTTTGAGCACATCTAGGCCGAAACCTCTCTTTGGAGCCATGAACTCGAAATAGAAAATGACATCACTCCATTCATCCGTTGTCAGTGCCATGAACGTTACCCTCGATAGCGCAGGCTCCCATGAACAAAACAGGGGCCAGAGTGAAATTTTACGTACCATCGTTTAACCAAACATCCAGTCGAGTGGCTATTGCGCTAACCGTCAACGCCTGAATGAAATATCAATTATTAAATACAAACGACTGTCGCATCGAAGCACTACGCAAGCTTCTTTTTGAAAAAATTGGCGAATCCAACGTTGGATATATTCCAGTCCGTGTTCAAATAATTTATTACCTTGCCTTTTTTTGCAACGCCTTCCTTAAATATCCCATCCAGGCACTTATTTACCTTAGGCCAATCTTGGCTTTCCGCGTAATCGTAAAGATCCTTTAGTTTGAGACCAAGCGTATTACCCTTACCCATTGGAGGAGTGTCAAAGCCATCATTACCAGGATCGTCCAGGCGGCTACCGGGTGTTGGCCCGAGGAAAAAATTTCCCGGCATCCAGCAGAAATTTGAAGCGAGGCCGTTAATGGCGTCCCAATGTGCGGCCGGCATATAGGGCTGGCCATTATTTTCCATGGCCAAAGCGGCTGCACCAGGAAGCGGCAAAGGTATTACGATCCCTTTGAGATATTTAGTGGCGGCTCCAAGCGGTGCTTGATTGGCACCTCCGTTGCCACCCACGTATGCCGCTTTCTTGATTCCGCTCCAAAGCTTGTCGTCCTTATTATCTTGTAGATCAAGCAAGGCGCGATTCATGATGTTTTTTAATGTATTCCATGGAACCAGATGGTGTTTTGTCCAGCCCCGCTGATCTGATCCAAGTGAAGACCAATTATCGGTAGCATCGTCAGTTTCCACGGGGCGTATGTTGCCCATTTGAAAGCGCAGGTCGCCAAGAGCAGCGACGGCTGGAAAGTTCGTATGATTAACATTTATCAGCCACGGCATGTTGATTTGCTCCCGATGGGAATCGATGTCGACGGAATCCGACCCGGAACCAGGGCCGGAAAAACATGGGGTGGCGCCTCCTCTGAGTGGAATGGAACAGGAATCGACAAAACAGGAAGCAGAGCGTAATTCTACAGATATTCGTTCAGCCGAGCATTCAGTCGAATGGCTGTTCCAATAACCTGATTAGCGTCGAACCTCAGTGAAGAAAATTACTCGCCAAGCGCAGCATCGGCTCCGGGCAAGGCTTGCAGAGCACCATCGCGCGCGTCAGCCGCGGCAGCAGGTCGTGCAGTCGAAACCGG
>NZ_JBHSNG010000033.1:0-33148 GCF_042657005.1 Rhodanobacter terrae | reverse complement strand
ACTATCACGAACGCCGGAAGCAACTCGTCCCGAGCATCGTGGCGTTGCTGAATGACCGCAGCGACGACCTTCATCACTAGGCAGCCTCCGATCCAGTGCTCTCGTGGGTCATCGTGTTGCGGGAAAGGCCTGCATCTGCGGTTGAATAGCGCCTCCCGTCTGAACGTGAATGACGGTGAGGCGCGTTGATCGGGCGTAAGCGCCCGCTGCCCGCACCTTGAAGGTGACAGAAGCCTATGCCAGCGGCAGCAAGGATGCGATGTCGCGATCCTTGGTGGTGGGTAGGCGAGTGAGGGTATGCACACGCGACCGCAACCTGCTTCGTCTTCGACGTGCCAGCCAGTAGCGCCAGCTGACTGCAAGCCCAAAGCCCCGGCCTGACGTTCACACTTGCGGCTGAGCGCCTCGAAAGCCCGAAAGAGTGGAGCGGCGTGGCAGTTGGGGCCGAGCGTGCATGGAACTGGTACGCACGGGCGCATTGGCAGGCCGCGCTCATAGCGAGTGGATCGTTTCGCGATTGCTTCGCCACGCGGCCAACGCCTCATCCCCGTCCATTCGACAAACGCAGCCATGGATGCCCTGCGTACAGCGATGAAGTTGACCAATCGAACCAATCGGTGGTGATCAGCTCGCCGGCATCCTGACCAGCGGGATGGCTGGCGGGTTGCCCTTTTCGTCCTCGATATCCATCTCGATCAATGCAACACCAGACAGTGGCTTTGCCTTGGCGGCGTTCCGCACGGTGCCGAATACCCGGCAACCCCGCTTGGCAAACTTCTCTGCGGTGGCGCGTCCGATGCCCGACGACACACCGGTCACAACGACGACTTTGGGATTCGACATGGCAGTTCCTTTCGGCAAGAGTGAATCGGAATGAGTGGTGGCTCAGCGGTGCGCTTGCGCCGGCTTGATCTTGAACCAGATGGAATACATGGCCGGCAGGAACACCAGGGTCAAAATGGTTCCGGCAAACGTGCCGCCGATCAGCGTGTACGCGAGAGTTCCCCAG
This sequence comes from Rhodanobacter terrae, assembly GCF_042657005.1. Classification (NCBI taxonomy): domain Bacteria; kingdom Pseudomonadati; phylum Pseudomonadota; class Gammaproteobacteria; order Lysobacterales; family Rhodanobacteraceae; genus Rhodanobacter; species Rhodanobacter terrae. Next base: position 32,139 of record NZ_JBHSNG010000033.1, on the reverse strand, counting down.
AACACCGAATGGGTCAGCGGGATGAAGGCGAAGATCGCCGCCAACGCGGTCAGAATCACCGGCCGCGCGCGCTGCACCGTCGCCTCGATCACGGCGTCGAAAGGCGCCAATCCATGTTCTGCGTTGTCCTTGATCTGCCCGACAAGGATCAGGGTGTTGCGCATGACGATGCCCGAGAGCGCAATCAGGCCAACCAGCGCATTGATGCCGAACGGCTGATTGAACAGCAACAGCGTGGGAACAACGCCGATCAGTCCGAGCGGACTGGTCGCAAACACCATGATCATGGTCGCGATCGAGCGCACCTGCAGGATGATGATGAGGAGCGTGGCCGCGATCATGATGGGAAGGAGCGGGACGATGGCCCCGTTGGCCTTGCGCGACTGTTCGATGGAGCCTGCTTCTTCGATCGTGTAGCCATCCGGCAGCTTGGCGATGATCGGCTGCAGCTGCTTCAGCATCGCCGTCGATACGTCTGGCGGTTGCAATCCGTTCGCAATGTCACCGCGTACGGTGATGGTCGGCGTGCGGTCCCTCCGGCGAAGAACGGGGTCTTCCATCTGAACATCCGCGGTTCCGACTTGCGAGAGCGGAACGCGCTGGCCAGCCGATCCCACCAGCGTGAAGCCGTTGATCTTTGCCGGATCCAGGCGAATGTCGCCAGCCGCGCGTGCCACCACTTGCACCGAGCGAATGTCCTCGCGAACGGCAGTGACCGGGATACCGCTCAGCAGGAACTGGAGTTGCTGGGCTACGGCACTCGAACTCAACCCTACCGCCTGCAACCGATCCTGGTTCAAGGTGATGTGCAAGGTGGGAACGCGCAGTCCCGCGTCGGTATTGACGGTACGCATCATCGGACTGGCGCGCATGACCGCCTTGACCTGCGTGGCGATCGCACGAAGTTCTTCCTGGTCCGGCCCCATGACGCGGAAAGCCACGGGAAATGGCGAGGGCGGGCCGAACACGATCTGGGTGACGCGCACCCGCGCCTCGGGCGCCAACCCGTCGGCCACCGCCTGGCGCAGTCTGTCCTCGAGCGCATCCCGTTCCTTTTCACCATCTGTGAGCACCACGATCTTGGCGAACGACGGATCGGGCAATTCAGGCGCCATCGCCAGGAAGAAGCGTGGAGCGCCCTGGCCAATGTAGGACGTGACGATCTTTGCCGCCTTCTGTTTCGCCAGCCAGGCCTCGACCTTGGCCGTTGCCGCGCTGGTCTGCTCGATCGAGGTGCCATACGGCATCTGCACCTCGACAAGCACTTCCGGTCGATCCGACGTCGGGAAGAACTGCTTCTTGACTAACCCCATGCCGACGATGGCCAGCGCAAACATTCCGATGACCGCTCCGGCCACCCACCATTTGCGGGCGATGACCCGACCCAGCACGCGGCGGAAGCGGTTGTAGTGCGGCGTGTCGTAAATGGTCCTCTCGCCGCCTTCGATCTTCGGTATGTCCGGCAGCAACTTCACACCGAGGTACGGTGTGAAGACCACGGCGACGATCCATGAAGTGATCAGCGCAATGCCCACGATCCAGAACATGTTGTGGGTGTATTCACCCGCGGTGGACCGGGCAAAGCCGTTGGGTAGGAAACCGACGACCGTGACGAGGGTGCCGGCCAGCATGGGCGCGGCCGTATGACTCCACGCGTAGGCGGATGCCTGGACCCGGGTGAAGCCTTCCTCCATTTTTACCACCATCATCTCGATGGCGATGATGGCGTCGTCAACCAGCAGACCCAGGGCGAGGATCAGCGATCCGAGCGTGATACGGTCGAAGTTCTTTCCCGTGGCTGCCATGACAACGAATACACCGGCCAGCGTCAGCGGGACGGCCGCAGCGACCACGACACCCACCCGCCAACCCATGCTCACGAAGCACACGACCATCACCACGAGCAGGGCGACAAAGAACTTGAGCATGAACTCGCCGGTTGCCGACTCGATGTTGACGGACTGGTCCGTCACTTTCGTCAGGCTCACGCCTAGCGGCAATCCGGCATTGATCCTGGCGACCTCCGAATCCAGCGCCTTGCCCAGCGTCAGGCCGTTCCAGCCGTCACGCATCACGATGCCCAGCAGCAACGCCTGCTTGCCACCGTTGCGGACCAGAAGGGCCGGAGGATCTTCGTAACCACGCTTCACCTGGGCGACATCCGATAGCCTGAGCGTCCGCCCGCGGGCGACGATCGGTGTGTCGCGAATCTGCTGCAGCTTGTCGAAGGCACCGTCCAGGCGAATGAAGACCTGCGGCCCCTGAGTGTCGATCGAACCCGCCGGTGTGAGGAGGTTCTGGCTGTTGAGCGCCGCGAAAATGTCCTGCGGCGAAACGCCCAACGTCGCCAGGCGGTCATGGGAGAAGGACACGAAGATGCGTTCGGGTCGCTCGCCGACGAGGTTGACCTTCTCTACGCCCGCGACATGCAGCAGGCGCTGGCGCAGTGCCTCCGCCTCACGCACCAGCAACCGTTGCGGTTCGCCCTGTGCTTTCAAGGCGAACAGCGCGAAGGTCACATCCGAATATTCATCGTTCACCATCGGGCCGATCACGCCCGCCGGCAGCTGTGCCGATTCGTCGTGGATCTTCTTGCGTGCCTGGTAGAACTGCTCCTGCACTTGCGATGGCGGTGTGTTGTCGCGCAGCTCCACCACGGTGAAGGCCAGGCCGGGACGGGTATACGTCTCCGTGTGGTCGTACCAGCGCAACTCCTGCATGCGCTTTTCCAGGGGCTCGGCGACCTGATCCTGCATCTGCTGGGCCGTTGCCCCCGGCCAGGCGGTGACGACGGTCATCTGCTTGATCGTGAACGGCGGGTCTTCCGCGCGCCCCAGCTTGAGGAAGGCGATGACCCCCGCCACGGAGATCAGGATGATCAGGAACAGCGTGACAGAGCGCTCGCGGACAGCGAGCGCCGAGAGATTGAAGCCGCTCACTGTAAGCCTCCGCGTTCCACGATCTCAGCCGTCTGCGTGGCGACAGGTGAGGGCCGGACCTTTTCGCCGTCATGCAGCAGCTGGGCACCGAGCGCCACGACCGGCGTGCCCGCCTTGAGTTCGCCGTCGAGTCCGTCAACGCGCGCGGCATCGTCGGTCAGGCCGAGCACGGTGACGGGACGCCATGCGACATGGGCCGGAGTGCCGGTGACCACCCAGACGCCCGTGCCCTTGCCCGGATCGAGAACGGCACCGATCGGTACCTGCATCCCGGTCTGCGCAGAACTTTCTTTGCCCGGTATGCGGATGGTGACCGTGGCACCGAGCGGCGCATGGGCAAGTGCACCCGCGAGTACATATCGCGCTTCATAGGTACGCGTCAGGGGATCTGCCGCATCCGAGAGCTGTCGCAACTTCGCGGGTGCGGTCAGCCGGTCCCGGCCGTACAGCGCGGCCTCGCCCTCGGAACCGATGGCCGGGCGCACGGTTTCAGCCAACTGGACGATGGCTTCGCGAGGGCCTGCGTGTGCAAGACGCACCACGACTTGGCCCGCACTGACAACCTGGCCGGGCTCGGCCAGCGTGTCCACGACGACGCCGTCGGCGTCGGCCAGTAATACGGCGTAGCTGGATGCGTTGTTCGCTACATCGGCCTGCGCCTCGGCCGCCTGGAGGTCGGCGCGGGCGGAGTCGGCCGCCGCCTTGATCCGACCATAGGCCGACGCCGATACCGCGCCAGCAGCCACCAGGCCGCGATAGCGAGCTTCATCTTCGGCTGCTTGCTTGGCCCGGGCGCGGGCCGCGGCAACCGCCTGCTTCCGTGCGGACGCATCCAGCCGCAGGTCGATCGGATCGATTCGCATGAGCGCCTGGCCACGCTTGACTGTCTGTCCTGTATCGACCAGGCGCTGCAGCACCTTTCCGGCGACACGAAAACCCAGGTCGCTCTGAATCCGGGCACCTACGACGCCGGTGAATGAAAGCGACGCAGTGGGCGCCACCGTGACCGGTGCGACCCCGACCAAGGGAGCCTCGGTGCGCGGATCGGAAGCGTGTTTGTTGCCGCATCCCGCCAGGGCGAGTGGCAACAGGCATATGACGGATGACGCAATGTGGCGGCGACGCATGAGGTCCTTCCTCGCAAGACAGGACCTTCATTTTCATTCGAGTGACTAAATTAGTCAATAGTCACTTGTGATCCCCATCCAGTCATGGCGCCAGGCTGCGCAGGACCAGACCGGAAAGCTGCGTTGCGGCCTCGGCAGCGAGGTCGAGATTGTGCTGGAGCAACAGCGGGTCGACGTAGGGCCGCATCACCAGATAGATGGCGCTGGCGGTCTCGTCCAGCGGGGTCTTGCGCTCGAATTCGCCCGAATCACGACCTTCGACGATGATTTGCGTGATGAGCTGCTTGATATGTTCTTCATAGGCCAGCACGGAGGGCCATGGCCCGCTGGCCGCTGCGGCGGCAATGTCGTAGAGCTTGCGGTCGTGGAAAAACAGGTCGCTGCCGGCTTTCACAAGCGCCCGGAACATCCGGCGCAAACGCTCGGATGCAGTGGGAGCATCGGAAATGGCCTCGCCCACGGCCGTCATGATCGTGCTCAGGCAGCCGGAACAGATCACTTCGCCGATCGCTTGTTTGGAACCGAAGAACTTGTAGATGTAGGCCTTGGAAAAGCCGATGGCTTTGGCGAGGTCGGAAACGGTCGTCTTCTCATAGCCGAAATGGCTGAAGTGCTCGGTTGCAGCGTCGACGATCTGGGTGCGGACGTCATGGTCCAACGGTCCCCGCTCTTGCGGGACGAGGGAAGGGGTTTTGGTCATGCCAAGAGCATACCGTGGCGGTGAAACGTTGACAACGAGTGACCATATCGTAATATAGTCACTACTCAACTGCCGTCTCGAGGACACCTCATGCTTCCCCGCCGTTCTCTCGCTCTTCTACTGTGTGCCAGCGCCATCGCCGGTTGCGCAGTGGGTCCGGATTATCGCCGGCCCGACGCACCGCTTCCGGCTCACTACATGGGGCAAGCGGCGGTTGAACAACAGCATGCTGCAAGCACTGCCGACCTCGCGACATGGTGGCTGGGCTTTGACGATACGCTGCTGTCGCACTTCGTATCGCTGGCCCTTGAGCAGAACCTGGATCTGGCGCAAGCGTCGGCACGTGTCACGCAGGCGCGCGCGGCGCTCGGAGGCGCCGACGCCGCGCTGCTTCCTTCGGGCAACATCAATGGATCGGCGGCCCGGGCACACCAGTCGATCGAGACCCCGTTGGGGAAAGTGCTCAATGCCACGCCCAACTATGACCGATGGGGCAACGCCTATGAGGCAGACCTCGGCGCCAGTTGGGAAATGGATATTTTCGGTGGGCTGAGCCGCGGACGCGAGGCGGCGCTGGCGGACTACCAGGCATCGGAAGCTGGCGTCGCTGCCACGCGGCTGGAAGTCGCCGCCCAGACTGCGGATACCTACATCGCCATTCGGGGGCTGCAGACCCGTCTCGAGATTGCCCAGCGGCAGGTGAAGGTCGAGCAAGAGCTACTGGCGAAAGTCAACTTGCTCTACGGCAGGGGCCTTGCTGCCGAATATCAGGTAAGGCAAACGGAGGGGGAGCTGGCCCAGGTCCGGGCGATGGTGCCCGTCCTTCAGACCCACCTCGATGCGGCAATGAACGCGCTGGATGTGATGCTGGGGTCGCCGCCGGGTACGCACCGGACTGAACTTGCGGCAGCCGCACCGATACCCGCCACGCCGAGGATTGCCTCCCTGGGATCGCCGGCGGATCTGCTCCGGCGCCGGCCCGACCTCATCGTCGCCGAACGGCATCTCGCTGCGGCCAATGCGAGGATCGGCGAGGCCATCTCCGAGTACTACCCGAAGTTTTCGCTCAGCGGCCTGTTGGGCAGCGCCACAGCGGTTTCCGGCGGCAACCTGTTTACCGGCGGCGCGAGCCAGGCATCGGGCGTACTGGGTCTGCGCTGGCGCCTGTTCGACTTTGGTCGCATCAATGCGCAGATCGAGCAGGCCAAGGGTCGGGATGCGGAAGTGCTGGCCGCGTATCGCCAAGCCGTTCTTCGCGCAACCGAGGATGTCGAGAACGCCTTCTCGGCATTGGTCAACCGCGAGGACCAGGCCGTCACGCTGAGCCAGGGCGAAGCATCGCTGACCCGGGCGCGCGAATCTTCATCGACGGCGTATCAGAACGGTGCCGCGAGCCTGATCGACGTGCTGCATGCCGACCAGACGCTGCTGCAAACCTCGGATGCGCGAGCGCAGGCGCAAACGGAATCAGCACATGCAGCGGTCGCAGCGTTCAAGGCACTCGGAGGTGGCTGGCAGCCTCGTGAAGCCGAAGCGGTCGCCATCAAATAGAACTGTAGGGGTAGAACTGGGGATGCTCTGATCCATTCTACGTGGGCGGCATCACCCCATCATTTTGAGTTCAATGCGTTGGGGCCGTGATTGTCTGTCCGCACGCCTTCGGTCCACCGTCTCGACAGCCGGCCAGTCTGCCCTCCTCGCTCCTCAAAGCCGCGACCATCCCTGGCCGCTCCCCGCGTGTGCCGACGGCCCTGTGGTCTGCGAACAGACGGTCAGGTGACGCCTGCGTAGAACGGATCAGAGCATCCCTAGTGACCGATAAGCGCAACCACAATACCCGCAACCAAAAGCAGGGCCGCCGCCCGGGCATAGAAATGGCTGCGGCGATCGTAGCCAGCCGATCTCGCGGCGGAAGGAACGCCATCGATCTTATTGATCAACAGATGAGAGTTCAGGAGTAGGGATATTCCAGCAAGGAGCCCGCCGGCAGATACAAGCGATCCCGATGCCGAACGATGAATCATCGCGACGATTAGCGCCGTCCCTGCCGCAAGCATCACAGCCGAAATCAGCATCCGTTTGACTCTTGTGCTCAAGTGCCACCCCGTTCCATTCGACCGAAGCCCTTGCCGCGGGACAGATCAAAACCAGGTCCGATAAAAGTCAGAGTGACTGCCGCTGCCCGCCCGGAACCGGGTCGAAAACCACACCGCAGAACGCATCAGTCGTGCCTCTTTGCAGAGCAGACCTTCAAGCCTCGACGCTCAATGCACGCCCTTCCCGCCAGGACTGCGTCGCCAGCTCGGCCAGCTCAAGCGCCTTGATGCCGTCCTCGATCGTGGTGCGCACGGGCGTGCCGCTGCTTAGCGCATCGAGGAAGTGCTGGATCTCCAGCGCGTAGGCGTCGCGGTAACGTTCCAGGAAGAACGCCTCGGGTTTGTCGCTGCTGATAGCCTGCTCGCTCCAGGCGATCACCTGGGTGGGGCGTACGTTGCCGGCTTGCAGCAAGCCGTGGCTGCCCAGCACTTCGAAGCGCTGGTCGTAGCCATAGGCTGCGCGGCGCGAGGTGTTGATCTGGCACAGCGCGCCGGTGTTCGTGCGCAGCGTCACGGCGGTGTGCGACAGATCGCCGGCCGCGGCGATGTCGGGCAGGCCGGGGCAGCCGCCGGTGGCGTGGACGCTGACCGCTTCGCCGCCCAGGATCCAGCGGAAGATGTCGAAGTCGTGGATCAGCATGTCCTTGAACACGCCGCCGGATTGCGCGATGTAGCTGTGCGGCGGCGGCGCGGGGTCGCGGCTGGTGATGACCAGCATTTCCGGCACGCCGATCTCGCCGGCGTCCAGCCGCTGCTTGAGTGCGGCGAAGGTGGGGTCGAAGCGCCGCTGGAAACCGATCATGCAGGTCACGCCCGCCTTGCGCACCGCGGCGGCGCAGGCGCGGGCGCGTTCGACCTCGAGGTCGACCGGCTTCTCGCAGAAGATCGCCTTGCCGGCTGCGGCGGCACGCAGGATCAGGTCGGCGTGCGTGTCCGTGCTCGAGCAGATCATCACCGCCCCGACGGCCGGATCGACCAAAGCTTCCTCCACCGACGAGGTCCGCGCGCCGTGTCGTTCGGCCAGCGTATGGGCGGCTGCTGCATTCACGTCCGCCACGTAGCGCAGCCGCGCGCCGGCATGGCGCGCGAGGTTGCCGGCATGGATGGTGCCGATGCGTCCGGCGCCAAACACGGCGACGTCAATGCGTTCAATCATCGTACCCGCCATGGTGCGTGGTCTCCTCGACCTTGAGTTCGAGCTTGTAAGCCAGTGCCACGAACAAGGACTGGCACAGGCAGATCGTGCTGGTCAGCCCGCGGAAGGCGAACGCGCTGCCTTCGCTCACCTTCAGCGTCACGCGGGCCTCGCGGCCCAGCGGACCCAGCGCGCTGTCGGTGATGGCCAGCACGTTGGCCTTGTGTTGATGGGCGACGCGGCTGCAATAGAGTGTTTCCCTGCCATACGGAGGGAAGCTGATCGCGATGAGCACGTCGTTCTTGCCGATGCTGCGTACCTGCTCGCGGTACATGCCACCCAGGCCGCTCACCAGATGCACCCGCTTGTGGGTGTGCTGCAAGGCATAGACCAGGTAGCTGGCGATGCTGAAGGTACGGCGCACCGCCACCACGTAGATGTTCTCGGCCTTCACCAGCAGGTCGACCGCCGCGTTGAACTGTTTGCTGTCGAAGGTGCCGGCCAGTTCGTCCAGCCCCGCGCGGCTCGCGTCGATGAACCGGCGCGCGATCTGGGCGGAGCCCATCGCCTGGCTGCCATCCGCAATGACCTGGCGGACGCGTTGCTGGTAGCTGCGCGTGGGCGTGACCGTCTCGGTGTAGTTGCTGCGGAACACCGACTGCAGCTCGCGGAAACCGGAAAAACCGAAACGCTTGGCGAAACGCACCACCGCCGAGGGATGCACGCCGCTGCCCTCGGCCACCTCGCCGATGCGCTGGACCATGATGTTCGCGCGCTGCTGCTCGAGGTAGCTGGCGATGTTCTGCAGCTGGTGAGGCAACGTTTCGAAGTCGCGCGCGATGCTCAGCAACAGTTCGTCGACTGTCTTCTGATTGCTCATGGATTAAGTCGCCGGTTGAGTGTGGTGCGCGGCCAGTGTAGCAATCCGCCGGCGCACTGCGATCGCGAGGATCGAAGCCGGCATCGTCGTTGCGCGCGGTGGCATGCAGGCAGCGGCATGCATGCCCGTGTCATGGTTTGGCATCGGCCACGATGGCCTGCGGCCGCCAGTCCGCTGCCCAGCGCGACGGTCGCGGGCCCATCACGAAGTCCAGCGTGCCGCCGGCCATGATCTGCTGGTAGCGGATCATCGGGACATCGAGCGGCTTGCCGTTGAGCGCGGCCGACTGGATGTAGACGTTGCCAGGGGAGTCGCCCTTCGCGTTCACCGTGAAAGTCTTGCCGTTCGCCAGATGCAGCGTGACGCGGGTGAACAGCGGGCTGCCTATCATGTATTCGGCCGAAGCCGGGTTGAGCGGGTAGAAGCCCATCGCGGTGAACACGTACCAGGCGGACATCTGGCCGCAGTCCTCGTTGCCGAGGATGCCGGTGGGCGTATCCGAGTAGGCGCCGCCGGCGATCTCGCGCACCCGGGCCTGCGTCTTCCACGGCGCGCCCGCGAAGTCGTACAGATAGCCGTAGTGGTGGCTGGGCTCGTTGTCGTGGTGGTTGTGGCCGCCGCTGAAATGCGCGTCCAGCTTCGCCTCGGCAGCGGCGGGTCCGCCCAGCAAGGCCACGGTGCCGGGAATGTCATGCAGCGCGGCAAACAGATAGACCCACTGGTCGCCCTCGGTCCAGCCGTCGTCGGGCGAGGCCCAGGAGCCATCGGCATTGCGCGCCTGCATGAAGCCGCGCGCCGGATTGAACAGCTTGCGGTAGTCGAGTGAGCGCTCGAGGAAGTGCGCCTCGTCCTGCGCATGCCCGGTGGCCCTGGCCACCTGGGCCACCGCGTAGTCGTCGTAGGCATCCTCCAGCGTGCTCGATGCCGATTCGGCCACCTTGTCGGCGGGGATGTAGCCCAGTTTCAGGGCATAGCTCAGGCCCGCCCGTGCTTCGTAAGGCGTATGCGGCTCGCGGTCGAACCAGCGCCGCGTGGTGTCGCCGTCCGGCGGCGTGGTGGCGTCCTTGTGCACGGCCGCGTAGGCGCGCTGCCAGTCGAAACCCTTGAAGCCCTTGGCGATCGCCTCGGCGACCAGCGAATCGGCATGGGTGCCGATCATGATGTTGGTATAGGACGGATTGGGCCACTTCGGCATCCAGCCGCCCTCGTCGGCGTCCTGCAGCAGCGCCGTCACCATGTCGTCGATGCGCTCGGGCGCGAACAAGGTCAGCAAGCTGTTTTCGGCGCGGAAGGTGTCCCAGATCGAATAGTCGGTGTAGGAGACACCCGCATGCACCTTGTCGTCGAAGGCGCTGTAGTAATGCCCGTGTTCGGAGAACAGCCGCGGATACAGCAGCGCGTGATAAAGCGCCGTGTAGAAGATCCGTCGCTGCGACGCGTCCGCACCGGCGATGTCGGCCATGCCCAGCTTGCGGTTCCAGGCGGCCTTTAGCGCGTCGCGCGTCGCATCGAAATGCCACGTCGGCAACTCCGCATCGAGGTTCGCCTGGGCCTGCTCCAGACTGATGAACGAGGTGCCCATCTGCGCTTCGACCGGTTGCCCCGCGGACGTGGCGAAGGATACGAAGGCTCCGACGTTGTCGCCCTCGACCCGGAGGTTTCCCGGCCGTACCAGCACACCTTCGTAGACGCTCTGCGCGGAAAACGCCTGCTTGAAGCGCACCACGAAATAGCCTTTGAACCGGGCCAGTTTCAACGGCCCCAGGACAGCGTCCTGGCGGTCGGGGTTGTAGCCGCGGACCTCGTGCTTCTGCACGTCGACTTCCACATAGCCGTGAATGCCCGGGCGGGTCGCCTCGATGAGCACGCTGGCCGCGGATTTCGCCGGAAAGTCGAAGCGCAGGTAGCCGCAATGATCGGTCGCGGTCATCTCCGTGCGAATCTTGCGCCCGTTCCCGGCGTCCATCGTCACCGCGTAGCCATACGGCGTGGCGACCTCGTCCTTGCGCGAGAACGGCAGCTGCCGCGCCTCCGGCGCGTACTTGATGCTGTCCAGCTCCGGCATCAAGGTGACGTAGCCATAGTCGCCCATCCAGATCGCGGGCTGGTGCGTGCCGATGAAGCCCTGGATATGCGTGTCGGCGTAGTTGTAAGAGCTGACGCTGACCCGGTTCTGCCGGGTCTGCGGGGTCCAGTTGGTCATGCCGAACGGAGTGGTCGCCAGCGGCATGGTGCCGCCATATTCGGAGCCGCTGCCGGCGGTGCCGATATAGGGATCGACCCAGTCGACCGGCGTCTTCGGTGTAGCCGATGCGAACGCGGCCGTGGCCAGGGTCAGCACGAGCAGAAGGCTGCAGATCGAGAGAATACGGACACCCTTGTTGCGCATCGGGGCAGCTCCTGGTGTCGGTGAGACGCTGGCATGCATTGTCGCCCCTGGCAGCGCCGCGATGTGGCCACGCGCCGAGCCGTCGCAGCGGAAGTTCGGCATCGCCGGTGTGCTCATGGCGGCATTTCCATGAAACGGGCCACCTCGCTGGCGTCGGGCATCGCTGCAAAGGATCCGCGCCGGGTCACCGCCAGCGCGCCGCAGGCACTGGCATAGCGCAAGGCCGCCTGCAATCCAGACAGTGCGCCCACCCAGCGATCGAGATCCGCGGGTCGGACTTGCTGCTGGGCGAGCTGATGCAGCAAGCCACCCACGAAGGCATCGCCCGCGCCGGTACTGTCCACCGCATCGACGCTGTAGCCGGACAACCCGCCTTTGGCGTCGGGATGGAACCAGCGCAACGGTCGCGCCGCGTCGGTCACGATCAGCAGGCGCGTGGAGCCGCTCCACAGACGATCCAGCGCCGCGTCCTCGCCTTCTTCGGCGAGCCATGCGAATTCCTCGGCGCTCAATTTCACGACGTCGGCCAGCTGCAGCGCCGGCCAGCACCACTCGCGCGGTTCGCTGTCGCGCGGCCACAACGCGGGGCGCAGGTTCAGGTCGAAACTGACCAGCGTGCCGGCATGGCGCGCGCGTCGCATGCCCTCCAGGGTGACGGCCGCCAGCTCCGGATCGGTGAGGCTGTTGGAGCAGGCGTGGAAGGCGGCGGTGTCCTCGAACGCTTGTTCGCGGAAGTGCCCGGCGCGGAACAGCAGATCGGCGGCCGGTGGACGGTAGAAGCTGAAACTGCGTTCGCCCCACGCATCCAGTGTGATGAAGGCCAGCGCCGTGTTGGCGGCATCGGTGCGCACCACGTCCGCCGTGTTGACGCCGGCCTGCTGCAAGCTGTCGAGAAGGAAGTCGCCGAAGCGGTCGTGCGCAAGCATGCCGGCAAAACGCGCGTGGCCGCCCAGCCGTGCGATCGCCACGGCGGTGTTGGCCGGTGCGCCGCCGGCGAACGGCCGGAGCTGCTGCGCAAAGCCACGCTCGTCGAAATCCCCGGCGTGCAGGTCGACCAGTGCCTCGCCAAAGCAGAGGATGGAACGCGTCATCGGAAAAACCCCTTGCTCCTGGTCCGAGGATGCGGACGGCTTCCGGCAGCCTCCGGGATGCAGCCATCAAACTCAGTCGACATTGACGTAGATCGGGTTGCCCACCAGCAACAGTTGCCCGGCGGCGCCGCGCACGTTGGCGCGCAGCCAGTGCCGCTTGCCGTCGCTGCTCCAGTCGAAAGAGACGGACTGGCGCGCGAGGCGGAGCGCCAGGTCGGCGCCGGGATGGATGACCTTGCCGTCCTCGATGATCTCGATCGCGCCACCGGCCGGCGCCGCGACGCTGACGGTGAAGCGCACGGTGCGGCCCGCCGGCACGGCCAGCGCGTCGCCCATCTCCGCGGCCTGGCTTCCGCTGCGGGCGGTCAGGTCCAGCAGGTGGTCGCGACTGCCTTGCACATCGATGAACACATGGCCGGCGCGAATGGCCGCGAGGATGGCCTGCATGGACAAATCGCCGGCGTGCACCACCGTGGTCGGCGTGCCGACCACACTGGCGTTCGGCAATGCCAGCGCGCGCCTGGCGTCGTGGTTGTCGCTGCCGCCGACGGCGGTAAGCCGGTAGCCCCGATCGAGCAGGCTCTGCCAGAACGGGATGCCGGAGTCCGGCAGGACGGCGTCGATCCCGTTGACGGCCTCGATCGCCTGCACCTTGTGCAGGTCCACGCCGCCCTTGGGCACCCAGCCGCAGCCCATGCAGGTTTCGTCGTCCGGCCGGATCGGGTGGTTGATCGAGATCAGCCCGTGCAAGGGCGCGACCTGCCGCAGCAAGGCGTTCCAGTCCTGCTTGCCGTCGACGCGGAAATCCACCGTCGCGGTGGTGCCGAGCAGGTTCGCATGGCCTTGGAACGTGGTCAGTTCGCGCCCGGGAATCAGCAGCAGGCGGTCGAAGTACGGCTGCAGTTCGCGCATCGCGTCGGCCTGCGACACCGTGTTGTGATCGGTGATCGCGATGAAGTCCAGTCCCCGCCCGACCGCATCCTGCACGGTGAGGAACAAGGGGCAGGGCACCTCGCGTCCGCTCTGGCTGGCGCAGCTGCCGTCGCTGTGCGCGGTGTGCATGTGCAGGTCGCCGCGATACCAGCCGGCCTCGTGGCGCAGCGGCGGATTCAGCACGGCCGGTTCCCACGCCGGGTCGTCTGGACGGCCAAACCACAGCCTGGCGGTGTAGTTCGCATGGGCGCGCTTGCGAATGTTCGGGATGCCCAGCAGCAAGGTCCAGCGGCCCGGGTCGATCGGCCCGGGCAGGTACGATGGCGTGGCATCGGTGGCAGACACGGTGAACAGCAGCTTCGAGCCGCCGCTCCAGCCGCGAAAACCGTCTTTCCCGTGAAAGCCGTCCGGCCCGAGCAGGCCCAGATCGATCCGGGTGTGCTCGTTCGCGTGGCCGTCGTAGTCGAACTGCACCGTGATGCGGCTTGTTCCCGCGGGCACGTCGAACGGCAGCATGCGGTAGGTCTGGTTGTCCGTGCCGTCCAGCGCGCCGCGCAGCACCAGGTCGGGCTGTTCGCGTGTGGCCGGCGCGGCAGCGTGCGCGGGACCGAGCGCGTCGAACAGCACCATCAGGCCGGCCAGCAGCAGGCCGGCCAGGAGATGGAGCAGCCAATGGCGCAGATGCGGGTTCATGGATGCTTTCCTGCCGCAGCGGCATGGCACGCGGGGGCGCGCAGCGGATTGCAGCGTGCGGACTCGCCGCCGGGCAGCCGCACCATGTAGTCGCCGAAACGCGGGTCGGGCCATAGATAATCGGTGGAGACGTATTGTGCGCCGCTGGCGAAGGCGGCCTCGCGGCGGCGCGTGTCGTCGCGGCGCGCCTCGACGGTATCCGCGTCGGCGCGGGTACGTATCATGTAGCCGGCGGCGACGTCGCGGCGGATCCTTGCGGCCTCGGTCTGCGGATCGTTCAAGGTCAGGTAGGCGGCGGCGGGCGAAGCTTCATCCGTGTTGATGAACATCACCCGGCCTTCCAGCGAATGCCGCGCGCCGCGATACAGCGCTACCTTGGGCGCATCCTCGTCGAGCACGAAGAACTCCTTGCCGCGCGCCTGGCCCAGGGTCGGCCAATGCCCGGCCCGGACCGCTTCCCGCAACGTGGGCGCATTGCCTTGCACGTCATCCGGGGCGACCAGATCGGTCGCGGACAGCACCGTGCGGATCTCTGCATCCAGCGCATCGAATGCCGCTTCGGTGAAGCGTAGCGGAGTGACGGCGCCGGGACCGCTGGGGCCGTCCTTCGCATTGATCAGCAGCATGATGGGCACGTGCCGCGGATGCTTGTGCGACCAGTCGCGGATGATCATGAGGCAGGCGACGAAGGTCTGGCAGCTGCTGCGGAAGTCGATGTCCGCCATGTGCATCACCTTGAAGCCCGGCTGCTGCATCTGCCGGGTCGCGGCGGGCGACCACGGCGAGCGGGTGTAGCCCTTGCGCAGCGCACCGGGCGGGTGCGCGTAGTAGCCGCCGCGGGGGTCGTAGTAGACGTCCAGTTCCAGCGTGCGTGCACCGCGGTCGAGCTGCTCGCCCAGCGGGCGATGGCCGTAGTCGATGCCGTCGGCCCTCGGGTCGCGGGCGCGATGGGCGGCCAGTTCGGCCGGCGGCATCGCCTGCTTGTAACTGTTGTGGGTGCCGACGGCCTGCAGGTCGTTCATGTGCAGCGTGCCGTCCAGCGTGGCCAGATCGCAACCGGCTGTAGGCACTTCCAGGTCGCAGGCCGCCAGCGCCGGCGCCCAGGGCAGCAACGTGAGGGCGACGGCCACGACATATCGATGTAAAGGATTCGGTTTTTTCATGCGAACCGGTATGGCCGGGCGGTCTGCCGCCCGGCCGTACCCCTCAGAACCGGTACATGACGGCGGCGCGGAAAGCGCGGCCCAGCAACGGTCGGGCGATGAACGTGTTCGCCCCTGCATCCGCACTCTGCAGCTCGCCGGCGCGCGGGTTGCCCTCGGTGAGGCCGAGCGAGTTGTTGATGTTGTCGGCATACAGGAACACCGACCACGCGGGCGACACGTCGTAGCGTGCACTGGCGCTGAGCACGTTGTAGGCCGGCAGCCGCACCGAGTTGGCGGTGTCGACGAAGCGCGGGCCCTCGTGCTCGAAGGCCAGCTGCACGCGCAGCTTGCCGTTCAGCAGGTTCAGTCCGGGCACCACGCGGTAACTCGTCTTCGGCACGCGGATCAGCTGGTTGTCGGTGAAGTTGCGCAGCACCGGGCCGGTGCTGGTCTTGTCGGTGTAGCTCAGGCCCTTGTACTTCGGGTCCTCCAGGGTCGCGGTGACCTGCACGTCGAACCAGTCCACCGGGTACCAGGTACTTTCCAGCTCGATGCCGGTGGTCTTGGTGGTGGCATAGCCCTGCTGCGCGGTCGACGTGCCGTTGTTGGGATCGAACACGTAGTTGTTGAAGCCGACGTTGTCGTACTTGGTGTAGAACGCGGTGGCGTAGAGATCGAGCCAGCGGTTGGAGAACTTGTAGCCGGCCTCGCCCAGCTTCATGGTCTGGATGATGGGCGTGGCCGTGGGGCTGGTGATGTAGCTGCTCAGGTTGGGCAGGCGGAACGCCGAGGTCCACCGTGCGAACACGCCGGAGCGCTCGGAGAACTGGTAGTTCGTGCCCAGCGTCCAGCCCAGCTTGTGGAAGCTGTGGTCGTACGACACGGTCTGGCCGGTACCGGCCGAGATGGAGGAAGTGGGCAGCGTGCCCTGGTTCAGCGTCTGCTTCAGCTCGACCCAGCCGCGGGTGTTCACGTGCTCCCAGCGCGCGCCGCCGTCGATGCGCAGCGCGTCGGTGACCTGCCACTCGTCGGACAGATACAGCGCGTTGGTGGCCGAGCTGCCGTTGGCGTTCTCCCACTCGTAGCCGTAGTGGTAGATGCCGTTGTCGGTCAGCGTGCCCAGCGGATTGCCGTTGGCGTCCACCGCCACCAGGTTCAGCAGCCTCGCGTTGTCGCGCACGTCGAGCAGCGCGGTGGAGGAATAGCGGCTGAAGCCCTGGTTGAAGTGGGCGTAGTAGTAGCCCAGCGAGATATCGTGGGTCTGTCCGCCGATGTCGAACTTGCGCAGCAGCCGGGTATCGTTGATGAACTCCTGCAGCGGCATGGTGACGCCGCGCAAGCCGCCGATCACCATCAGTCCGTTGCCGTTCTGGTTCTGGTTGTTGAACACCTGCGAGGGGTTGTCCACGTAGCGCAGCTGCATGCCGGCGGTGCCGGCCGGCAGGTACGGCTGCCATGCGGTACGGTTCGCGGACGAGTTCAGAAAGCTGGTGGCGCTCATCAGGGTGTTGGGGAACATGCCGTTGCGCTGGGTCTTGGTGTCGTCGTAGCGCATCGACTCGGCCAGCTTCCAGTCCGCGCCGAGGTCGTAGTCGAACTTCAAGGTCAGCTGATCGCGCTTCACCTGCGTGCCCAGGCTGTTGTCGAAGTTGTACAGGCTGCCGTCGCCTTCCTTCATCATCACGTGCTCGGTCTCCGGCCCGGCCAGCGTGCCGAAGTTGCCGTCGAAACCGGGTACCGCCTTGATCTTGCCGTCGGGATACGTGCGCATGGGAATGCCCAGGTACAGCGCGACATCGTCGTCCAGGTGCTTGTAGTCGACGCTGAAGCGGCCGTGCTCGAAATCCTTGGAGAGATTGACCCGGATCTGGCCGCCATCGTTGGCGTGGAAGCCGGGGTCGCGGATGCCGTCGTCGACGCGGTAGAAACCGCCCACGCCGAGCTTCCAGCCGTCGCCGACCGGGGTGCCGTACCAGAAGTCGGCGCGGTTCAACCCGTAGTCGCCGACGGTGTACTTGAACAGGCCGTCCGGCGTGTCGCCGACCCGGCGCGGAATGAAGTTGATCGCGCCGGCCGGCGCGTTCGAATAGAACACCGACGACGGGCCGCCGCGCACTACCTCGATCCGCTCGATCGTCTCGTCCAGGCGGAACGCCTGGTCGGCGTTGAGATAACCCAGCGCCGGGTCGTGCTGCACCGGAATGCCGTCTTCCAGCAAGGTCACCGAACCGAAGCCGTCCACCGGGATGCCGCGTGCACGGATGTTGCCGCTGGCCTCGCCGCCGGATGCCTCGACCCAGAAACCGGGCACCGATTTCATCGCCTCGGTGACCGATGTGGGTGCCTGCATGCGCAGGCGGTCTTCGTCGATGGTGGTGATCGAATAGCTGGTCTCGGCCTTGGTGCGCGTCTCCACGCCGGAGCGCGCGGTGACGACCACGCTGTTGAGCGTCTTCGCCTTCGCCTTGGCCTTGTCGGCGTTGGACGTCGCCGCGTTCTGGTCGGCGCTGTTGTTGTCCTGGGCAAAAGCGGGCATGGCGCTGGCGAGAAGCACGCTGCCTAGCAATGCAGTGCGAATCGCACGGCTAATGGTTTGGGGACGCATCACGAATCTCCTGGCTGGTTTGTTGGGCGGCCCGACGCGGTCGGGCACGAAGCGGATGTGGCTGCATGGGTGACATGCGTTGAAGTTCATGCGGCAAGGTTGTTACCGGCGTCCGCACGGCGCGTGCCGCGCCGTGCGGACCCAGTGCGTCCATGGCTCGGGCTCCAGGCCGGGGTATTCCTCGGCGTGTGCATCCAGCCCGCGACTTCTGCCGCGGGGTGATGGCAGCCGGCGGATCGCTGGGCCGGGCGGTTGTCGTCTGAAGGGTTTTGGGGGAGTCGAACTCGCATGTTCAACTGGCCGCGTTACCGAACGATGGAGGCCGGTCGGCCAGCGCGGCGCCGAAGCGCTCGTTGGGCGCCGCGCCCATCTCGAAAATCAGGGTGCCTCCGGCAGTCAGTTCGGCGTGGCTGATCCAGCTGCGCGTCCACGGCCGGCCGTTCCACGACACCGACTGGATGTAGGGCCGGTCCGGCCCGCCGCCCCGGGTCTTTACCGTGAGCACGCGGCCCTCGCCGACGTCGACTTCCGCCTGGTCGAGCAGCGGACTGCCGAACACGTAGTTCGCGCTCACCGGATCGACCGCATACAAACCCAGCGCACTGAGCACGTACCAGGCGCTGATCTGCCCGCAGTCCTCGTTGCCGGCAAAGCCGTCGGGCGCGGTGCTGTACATCGTGTCCAGCAGCATGCGCACGCGCGCCTGGGTCTTGTGGTGCGCTCCTGCATACGCATACAGGTAGGCCACGTGATGGCTGGGCTCGTTGCCGTGCGCGTACTGGCCGACCATGCCGGCGATGTCCGGCGGCGCATCGGCAGGCAGCTTCGGATCGGCATTGAACAGCCCATCCAGCTTGCGCTCGAACGCCCGCTCGCCGCCGAACAGTTTCATGTATTCGTACAGGTCGTGCTGGTTGAGGAAGGTGGCCTGCCACGCGTTCGATTCGGTGAAGTCGCGCCACTTCGCGGCATGGCCCATGCCGCGCGGATCGAACGGTTCCAGCCAGCGCCCGTCGCTGGCGCGCGGCCGCACGAAGCTCAGCTTGCGGTCGAACACGTGCCGGTAATTGCGCGAACGCTGGCGCAGCTGCCCGGCATCCGCGCGCGCACCGACAGCCTCGGCGAGATGGGCCAGCGCCCAGTCGTCGTACGCGTATTCGAGCGTCTTGCTGACCGCTTCGCTTTCCTCGTCGCTGGGGATGTAGCCGAGCTTGCGGTAGAGCGGCAGCCCGCGGTAGTCGTCGTCCATCGCGCGTTTGCGGAATACCGGCCACGCTCGTTCGTAATCGATGCCGCGGAAACCCTTCGCATGCGCTTCGGCCAGCACCACGGCGGAGTGGTGGCCGATCATGCAGCCGGTCTCCACACCTTGCAGCGGCCAGACCGGCGGACCGTCCGGGCTTTCGACGGCCATCCGCACCAGCCCGTTGACCAGGTCCGGCACGCGCTCGGGCTGGTACAGCGTGAGCAGCGGGTGCAGCGCTCGATAGGTATCCCACAGCGAATAGGTGCTGTAGTTGTGCTGTCCGTCCGGCAGCTGATGGACCGCCAGGTCCATGCCGCGATAGCGGCCGTCGACATCGCTGAACAACGTCGGCGCCAGCATGGTGTGGTACAGCTCGGTGTAGAAAGTTCGGCGCACTTGCTCCGAGGCGGTTTCGACACGGATGCGGCCCAGTTCGCGCTCCCAGCTGGCAGCGGCGGCGTGCTGCACCTGCTCGAAATCCCAGCCGGGTATCTCCGCCTGCAGGTTGCGAAGCGCGCCCTCGGTATCCACCGCCGAGATGCCGACTTTCACCAGCAGCGGCGCATGGCCGGGATCGGCGTAATGCAGCGCGGCCCTGAGCTTGTCGCCCTTCGCGGTGTGCGCAGAATCGGACAGCGGCATGTCGTCGGCATACAGCACGGCGCGTTCGAACGGGCGCGACAGCTTCATCGCGAAATAGATGTGCCGACCCTTCGCCCATTCGTGCACGCGCCGGCCGCCGACCACGGTGTCGTTGCCGATCACCCGCAGTTCGGCATCGGTGACCCTGGCAGGTTGCGCGGGGTCGGTGTGATAGCCGTGGGCGAGATCGAGCAGCAGATGTCCCGTGCCGGGCCGCTGGAAGGTGTAGCGGTGCAGGCCCGCGCGCAGCGTGGCGGTCAGCTCGGCGAGAATGTCGTGATCGGTCAGGCGTACCCGGTAATAGCCCGGCTGCGCCTGCTCCGAGGCACGGTCGTAGCGCGACCGGTAGCCCTGTCCCGGATGCGCGTCGTTGTCCGCCGACAGCAGCGGCGAGGTGCTCGACACGCCGTCGTGTTTCGAGCGGTAGTTTTCGTTCGGCAGACCGCGGCTGCCCGGCTGCAACAGCACCGGCCCCTGCGTGGGCATCAGCAACACATCGAGCATGTCGCCGATGCCGGTGCCGCTGAGATGGGTATGCGAAAAGCCCATGATCGAGCCGTCGCCCTGGTGATAGCCCGAGCTGGCATCCCATCCGCTGTCGTGGGTATCGGGGCTGAGCTGCACCATGCCGAACGGCAGCGAGGCCCCCGGATACGTGTGCCCATGGCCGCCGGTGCCGGTGAACACATCGACGCAGCGAGTCCATCCCCCGGCGGTCGCGCCCGTGCGGGCAGCGGGGGCGGCGAATGCCGACAACAGGTTAGGCCGCGCACCCAGCAACGCCAGCATGCTCGCGCCTTGCAGGAACCGTCTGCGGGTCACCATTCACGCTCTCCCCATACGTAGATCGACAACAGAAAAAGCACTGCACCTACGGGATGGCGCACGGTTCAGAGGACCGTGCTGCATCGGCGGGGGCAAGAATGCGTGCGCTCGCATGCATTTGCAACTTGCATTGCACAAATTGTGAAAGATAGAAATTAACTTCTGATTGCAGTGATGTGGCAGTTACTTGAAGCTCGTCATGTTTCGCGCGGAGCCGTGTTGTCGGGAAAGTTCGCGACCCACGGCAAAGCTTCCCCGCAGAGGGGACAAGACGGCGGCACGGCTGTGCGTTGTAGGTGCGACTTCAGTCGCGATGGCCGCGCAGCGGCTTCAGGTTTCCGGCAAACCGCGGCGCACTGCGTGCGCATCGCGACTGAAGTCGCTCCCGCAGTTGGTGCGCGGTGCTGTGCGAGATCAGTGCGTGGGCATCGCGAATTGCGCGCCGGCGCCGGTCGCTTCGGCCAGCCAGCGCTGCGTGACCGCTTTCTGCCGGGTGTAGAAGCGCACGGCCTCGGGACCGTGGGCGTAGTGGTCGCCCATCAAGCTCTTCTTCCAGCCGCCGAAGCTGTGGAAGGCCATCGGTACCGGAATCGGCACGTTGATGCCTATCATGCCCACCTGCACGCGATGGGCGAATTCGCGCGCCGCGTGGCCGTCGCGCGTGAAGATCGACGTGCCGTTGCCGTATTCGTTTTCGTCGACGAGCCTGAGCGCACTGGCGAAATCCGGCACGCGGACGATGCATAGCACCGGACCGAAAATTTCATCCCGGTAGATGCGCATGTCGGCGGTCACGCGATCGAACAACGTGCCGCCCAGGAAGTAGCCCCCCTCGAAACCGGCAACGCGGCATCCGCGCCCGTCGACCACCAGTTCGGCGCCGGCGGCGACGCCGTCGTCGATATAGCCGGTGACTTTTTCGCGGTGCCGGGCGGTGATCAGCGGGCCCATCTCCACTTGTTCGTCCATGCCGTCGCCGACGCGCAGCGCACGCACCTTCGGTGCAAGCCTGTCGACCAGCGCATCGGCCGTCGCGTCGCCCACCGCCACCACCACCGAGATCGCCATGCAGCGCTCGCCCGCGGCGCCGTAGCCGGCGCCGATCAGCGCGTCGGCCGCCTTGTCCAGATCCGCGTCCGGCATCACGACCATATGGTTCTTGGCGCCGCCCAGCGCCTGCACGCGCTTGCCGTTCGCGGCACCCCGCGCATAGATGTATTCGGCGACCGGGGTGGAGCCGACGAAGCTCACGGCCCGCACGCCGGGGTGGTCCAGCAGCGCATCCACCGCGCCCTTGTCGCCTTGCACCACGTTGAAGACGCCGTCCGGCAGACCGGCTTCCTTGAGCAGCTCGGCCAGCAGCAGGCTGACGCCGGGATCACGTTCGGACGGCTTGAGCACGAAGCTGTTGCCGCAGGCGATCGCCATCGGGAACATCCACATCGGCACCATCGCGGGGAAATTGAACGGCGTGATGCCGACACACACACCCAGCGGCTGGCGCATGGTCCAGGCGTCGATGCCGTTGGCGATCTGCTCGGTGTAGTCGCCCTTCAGCAGTTCGGGGATGCCGCAGGCGTATTCGACCACTTCCATGCCGCGCACCAGCTCGCCGCGGGCATCGGAGAACACCTTGCCGTGCTCGCGGGTGATCACCGCGGCGAGCTTGTGCATGTCGCGCTCCAGAAGTTCTTTGAAGCGGAACATCACGCGCGCCCGCTTCAGCGGCGGCGTCTGCGCCCATGCGGGGAATGCGGCGTCCGCGGCCTTGACGGCGAGGTCCACCTCGTCCGGCGTAGCCAGCGCGATCGTGCCTGTTTGCGCGCCGCTGGCGGGATTGTAGGAGGGCACGCCGGCGCCGCTGCCGGCATGGTGCCGGCCGCCGATGTAGTGACCTATCGTCGAGGCCGGGATGTGTGCGGAAGCTTGCGCGGACATGTTCGTATTCCTCTGTGGGGCATCAAAAAAGCCGTCATTCCTGCGAAAGCAGGAACCCGGCGTCCGTGCTTTCTGGCGCCTTAAAGTCGCAGGGTCCCTGCTTTCGCAGGGATGACGAAGATTGTTCGAGACTCCCTGTGCATGCGTTCAGCGCGACATCAACCACTCGTGCGCCGGGTCGTTCCTGAAGTGCCATTCGCGGTGGGGGCCTGCCATCACGTTGAGGTAGTAGCCGCGATAGCCATGCGGCATCACCACCGGGTGGTAGCCGCGCGGCACCATCACCACGTCGTGGTCGCTTACGGCCATCGATTCGTCCAGGTCGCGCGCGTCGGTGTACACGCGCTGGAACGCGAACCCCTGCGGCGGGTCGATGCGGTGGTAGTAGGTTTCCTCCAGCGCGCTTTCGGAGGGCAGGTTGTCGGTGTCGTGTTTGTGCGGCGGATAGCTGGAGGAATGCGCCGCCGGCGTAACCACTTCCACCACCAGCAGCGATTCGGCCGGATCGGTTTGCGGGAGGATGTCGCAGATGTAGCGCGTATTGCTGCCCTGGCCGCGGGTCGTGCGTTTCATGCCGGCTGCGGGAATCAGGCGGACCGGCAGACGGCGGCCGGCCGGCGCGGTGGCCAGCGCCAGCTCCACCGCATCATGCGCCGCGATCTCGAACCGCGTGCCGGGTGGCGCGTAGACGGCATCGGGCGAACGTTCGTCGAATACGCTCAGGCGGCCGCCCAGATGCTCGAAGCGTTGCGTATCGGCAACCACATCGGCGTCGCCGCTCAATAGCACCAGGCAGCCTTCGCGGCCGGCGGGCAGCATCAGCCGCAGGCTTTCGCCCGGCGCCAGACGGAACGCCTCGAAGCCCACGTGCTTCCAGCCTGCCGACGCCGGTGTGACCTTGACGATTTCGCAGCCCTGCGGCCGCCCCTTCACCAGCAGGCTCATGCGACCTCCTGCAGTGGCGAGCCGTCGAGCAGCGCGCGCAAGGTGCGGTAGCCCTTGCTGGCGTACGCGTAGCTGGGCGCGACGGTCGGGTCCTGTTCCGCCTCGACCACCAGCCAGCCCTGGTAGCCATGCGTGCGCAGAACATCGACGATCGCGCCGAAGTCGATGGCGCCGTCACCGGGCACTGTGAACACGCCGTTCAACACGGCGTCGAGGAAGCTCCACTGGCGATTGAACGCGTGGCGGATCATGGCCGGGCGCACATCCTTGCAATGCACATGACAGACGCGACGGATGTGCTTGCGGAGCACGGCCAGCGGGTCCCCGCCGCCGAAGTAGGCGTGACCGCTGTCGAACAACAGCCCGACCTCCTCGCCGGTGTATGCCATGACGCGGTCGATGTCGTCGGGCGCTTCCACGTAAGCGCCCATGTGGTGGTGATACGCCAGCCGTACGCCGTGCCCCAGCAGGTAGCGACCGAACGCGGTGAGCCGCTCGCCGTAGTGCCTGAAGGCATCGTCGTCGCGAAAGCGCGGGCGCTTATAGAGTGCGACAGACGGCTCGCCCTGGATGGAATCGGCCACTTCGCCATACACCATCACCCGGCAACCGTTCTCGGCAAGCAGGCGCAGATGCGGACCGACGGCGGCGATCTCCTCCTCCACCGAACGCCGGGCGAGCCGACCCGAATACCAGCCGGACACCACCTCCAGACCATAGCCGGCCATCAGCTCGCGCAGGGCCGCCGGCTCGCGCGGAAACTTGTTGCCCAGCTCGAAGCCCTGGTAGCCGATGGCGCGGCCTTCGGTCAGCGCGGTCGACAGCGGCGTCTCGCCGCCTAGCGCGGGGAGATCGTCGTTGCTCCAGCTGATCGGGTTGATGCCGATCTTCACGTCGAATGGCTTGGCCATAGTTCTTCTATCCACGAGTCTCCCCATCCCGAGTTTTCCCTGAGGAGGTGCCGAGTTGTTGCTGCTTGGCCGCCTCGTACTTGCGCCTCGCCTCGCGCACATCCGCACGGTCGGATACTTCCGGTACGGCCACGTCCCACCAGCAGCCACCCTCGGTGGTAGTGCGGCGTGGGTCGGTGTCTATGGAGATCAGATAAGTGCGGGTAGCGGCGCGGGCGCGGCGCAGCGCCTGTTCGAGTTCGGCGATGCCGTGCACGTGCTCGGCTTCGGCGCCCATGGCGCGCGCGTGCGCTGCGAAGTCTATGGTGGGAACGCCATCCGGTCCGTGCAGGCGGTCATCCAGCCGGCAGTCATCCAGCCCGCAGTCATCCAGCCGGCAGTCATCCAGCATGTTGTTGAACGGCGCACCGCCGCAGGCTTGCTGCAGGCGGTCGATGCAGCCGTAGCCGCGGTTGTCCAGCACCACCACGATCAGCTTGTGACCCAGCATCACCGACGTGGCAATTTCCGCGTTGAGCATCAGATAGCTGCCGTCGCCGAGCATCACGATCACTTCGCGATCAGGCTTGGCCATCTTTACGCCCAGGCCGCCAGCGATCTCGTAGCCCATGCAGGAGTAGCCGTATTCCATGTGATAGCCGCCCGGCGTTTCGGTGCGCCACAGTTTTTCCAGCTCGGCCGGCAGCGTGCCTGCGGCACCGACCACGATGTCCGTGCGCGCAGAATCGTCGTGCGAGCGCTGCACCGCTCCGATGACTTCACCGTCATAGGGCAGCGTGCCCGGCGGGAGTTCGCGCCGGCTGGTGATGCCATCCACGATGGCACGCCAGTCGGCGGCGGCATGCTCGGCGCGCTCGCGCCATGCGGCGTCGGTGCACCACGAGCCCAGTGCGGCGGACAACGCACCCAAGCCGAGTCGAGCATCGGCAAGGATCTGCACGTCGCCGCCTTTCAGCGCGTCGTAGCCGTTGACGTTGAGGGTGATGACGCGTGCCGAGCGGTATAGCGCGTTGGAGCCGGTGGTGAAATCCTGCAGGCGCGTGCCGACCGCCAGCACGACGTCGGCATCGGCCAGCAGGTCGTTGGCGGCGCCGGCGCCGCAGACACCGGCCGGCCCCAGCTGCAACGGGTGGTGCCATGCCAGCAAGCCTTTGCCGGCCTGGGTCTCGGCCACCGGCACGCCATGCGTTTCGGCGAAGTGGCGCACCGTGTCGCCGGCCCTGGCGTACAACGCGCCGCCGCCGACGATCAGCACGGGACGTCTGGCATCACGCAAGGCCTGCGCCGCCGCGGCGATGTCGTCGGGAGCCGGTGGCGCGCTGCGGAAGGCGTGCACGCGTTCGGCAAAGAAATCCTCGGCCCAGTCCCAGGCTTCGGTCTGTACGTCCTGCGGCAGCGCCAGCGTGACCGGACCGCACAGCGCGGCATCGGTCAGCACGTGCATGGCGCGGGGCAGGGCGGTGAGCAGTTGTTCCGGCCGCACGATGCGATCGAAGTAGCGCGACACGGGGCGGAAGCAGTCATTGACGCTCACGGTGCCGTCGCCGAAATCCTCCAGCTGCTGCAGCACCGGATCCGGCGCGCGCGAAACGAAGATGTCGCCCGGCAGCAGCAGTACCGGCAGGCGGTTGACGTGGGCCAGCGCGGCGGCGGTGATCAGGTTGGTGGCGCCGGGGCCGATCGAGCTGGTCACCGCCATCATGCGTCGCCGCATGTGCGCCTTGGCGTAGGCGATGGCGGTATGGGCCATCGCCTGCTCGTTGTGCGCGCGATACGTGGGCAGCCGGTCGCGCTGCCGGTACAGCGCTTCGCCGAGTCCGGCCACGTTGCCGTGGCCGAAGATCGCGAACACGCCGGCAAACAACGGCAGCAACTCGCCGCTTTCCTCGTCGCGCACCTGCTGCGCGGCGAGGTAGCGCACCAGCGCCTGGGCCATGGTCAGTCGCACGGTGGTGCTCATGCGGTGACTCCGTCGCTGCATGCGTGCGCCTCGCGCGCCTGCCGCCAGAGTCCCGCGAGTTCGGCGAACTGTTGCGCGGCCTGAGCTACCAGCGTCGCATCGTCGATCTCGTCCTGCAGCCACGCACGCGCCGGCTCGAGGAACAGACTGCGGCCGACCGCGAAGCCGCGACAGCTCGTGCTGCCCGCGGCGGCATGGAAGCCCTCGGCCAGTTCGGCGAACGGCGCATTCAGGCCGAGCAGCACGACGCCACGGCAATACGGATCGCGCTCGGCGATGAGCGCATCGATCGCGGCCCAGTCCTGCGCCGGCAGGGGCGCCAGCTTCCACCATTCGGGGCGCAGCCCCAGGTTGTAGATGCGCTTCATGGCGCGCAGCATGCGCTCGCCCGGCGTGCCGGCAGCGTGCAGGTTGGGCGGCGGAATCACTTCCAGCAACAGCTCGTGCCCACTCTGCAGTACGGCGTCGTAGAGCGTGCGCAGCTGGGTTTCCTGTTCCAGCCGCGTTTCCGGCGTGCCGTCGGGATCGAACGGCACCAGGCATTTGACGACGTGTTCGGCCGGCCAGTGCTGCAGCTGGCTGCCCAGCGAGCGGCCGTATTCGAACTCCAGCGGATTGGAGCCGGGCATTTCCACCGGACGGCCGATCCACCAGTCGCGGCCGGTGGCCGCGTTCAAGGCGTCCTGGCCGTAGCGCTGGTCGATCAGCACGCCCACGCGCTGCCGCAGACCGAGCTCCTGTTCGGCGCGGGCCACGGCGTCGACCAGCAACCGCTTGAGTCGGGGCAGCCGCGATTCGTCCGCCCCGCATTCGCGGGCCAGCTCGTAGAACTGGCTGCGATGGTCGAAGGCGAAAATATGCAGGTCGTCCCAGCTCCGGCGCGGCACGCTCGCGCGATGCAGGTGCGCCAGCTCGCTGTCGCTGTCCGGTTGTTGCAGACGATCGCCATGGGCGAGAAAGTAATCGAGCTCCGTACGGCTCGGCATCGCCGGCGCGCAACCGTGCCGCGAGACGACCAGGGCGCCGCAGGCGTTGGCATAACGGCAACTGCGCGCGATCCCCTCGTTGCGCAGCCAGCCGTACAGGAAGCCGGCCATGAACGCGTCGCCGGCACCCAGCACGTTGAGCACCTCCACGCGGCTGCCGCCATAAGTCGGTGCCTGA
The DNA here is from genome assembly GCF_042657005.1 of Rhodanobacter terrae. Classification (NCBI taxonomy): domain Bacteria; kingdom Pseudomonadati; phylum Pseudomonadota; class Gammaproteobacteria; order Lysobacterales; family Rhodanobacteraceae; genus Rhodanobacter; species Rhodanobacter terrae. The sequence continues at coordinate 4,775 of NZ_JBHSNG010000033.1, read as the reverse complement.
TCGAGCTCGGCCGGAATCGCACCCTCGATCACGCTGCAGCCGAACGCGCCGCGCTTCACGACCAGGGTGCCCGCGGTGACGGTGCGGACGGCATGCAAGGCGGACATCAGGTCGGTGCTGCCACCGGCGATCTGGAATTCTTCCTCGGTGCCGACGATCAGGTCGAACTGCGGCAGGATCGCCTGCAGATGCGCGGTGACGCCGGCATCGGCGATGAAGCGCGTCTCGCCATCGCCGTGGCCGGTCAGGCCCCACAGCACCGGTCGGTAGTCGATATCCAGCACCGTGCGCACGTCGTGCTTGCGCGCGAGGTCCAGCGCCTTGACGCTGGCGGCATGCACGCCGGGCGTGGAGAAGTGGGTGCCGGTGATCGCCAGTGCGCGGCTGGAGGCGATGAAGGCTTCGTCGACATCGCTCTCGTCGAGCGCCATGTCGGCGCAGTTCTCGCGATAGAAGATCAGCGGAAAAGTCTCGCGGTCCTTGATGCCGAGCAGCACCAGCGCCGTGAGGCGCCGATTGTCGACGCGCACCTGGCCGACATCACAGCCTTCGAGAGTCAGCGTTTCGCACAGGAAACGGCCCATATGGTCGTCGCCGACCCGGCTCAGCATCGCCGTGCGCAGGCCGAGCCGCGCCGTGCCGAAGGCGACGTTCGCGGAGGATCCGCCCAGGTATTTCGCGAAGCTGGTGGCGTCTTCCAGACGCGCGCCGGGCTGTTGGCCGTAGAGATCCACGGCGAGGCGGCCCAGGCAGATCAGGTCGTACTGGCGTTCGTTCATCGCTGACCACTTATGCAGGGGAAGGGGCGCGGTACAGGTTCAGGCAGTCGCACGGCCTTCCAGTTCGTCGATCAGGCCTTGAATCTCCGCGTTGCCGGACATCATTTCGAGTACTTCTCCTTCGCTGATTGCGCTCTTGAGGAAGGTGCCCATGGAGCGGCCGCGGTTGAGCACGGTGAAGCTGTCGCCGATCGGGTAGGCATGGTGCACGTTGTGGGTGATGAAGATCACCGAGATGCCGCGCTCGCGCGCCGTGTGGATCAGCTTGAGCACGTTGCAGCTCTGCTTGACTCCCAGTGCCGCGGTCGGCTCGTCGAGAATCAGCACCCGGGCGCCGAAGTGGATCGCCCGCGCGATGGCCAGGCACTGCCGCTCGCCGCCGGACATGGTGCCGACCGGCTGCTGCGGCGAGCGCACGTGGATGCCCATCTCGGCGAGCTTGCGGACCGAGACGTCCTCCGCGTACTTCATGTCCATCACCGGGATCACGCCGAACAGCTTGCGCATCGGCTCGCGTCCGGCAAAGAAGTTGCGCGCCACGCTCATCAGCGGCACCAGCGCGAGGTCCTGGTAGACGGTGGCGATACCTCGGTCCAGCGCCTCGCGCGGCGATGTGAAATTCACCTCCTGGCCCTCGATCAGATAGCGGCCGCGGTCGGGGCGGTGCACGCCGGCGAGCGTCTTGATCAAGGTGGATTTCCCGGCGCCGTTGTCGCCCAGCAGGCAGTGCACCTCGCCCCGGCGCAGGCGCAAGGTGACGTCCTGCAGCGAAATCACCGTGCCGAAGAATTTGCTGATGCCTTCGAGCTGCAGGATGCAATCGTGGCCGTCCCCGCTGGTCATGGCTGCGCCCTCACTTGCCCGTGCCCGCATGTGACCGGCCTGCATGCGATCGGCCTGCATGTGAGCGTATGTAGTGGTTGAACAGCACCGCCAGCAGCAGCATCGCGCCGAGGAACACCCGGTACCAGTCCGAATCGATGCTGGTAAAGGAGATGCCGACCTGCACCACGCCGAAGATCAGCGCACCGAAGCAGGCGCCCAGCACCGACCCGTAGCCGCCGGTAAGCAAGGTGCCGCCGATCACCGCCGCGATGATCGCTTCGAACTCCTTTTGCACGCCGCGGTCGGCCGCCGCGGAGCCGACATCGGCCACCTGCAGCACGCCGAACAGGCAGGCGCAGAACGCGGTGAACACGAACAGGCTGATCTTGACCCGGTTCACCGGGATGCCCGCGTTCTTTGCCGTGTTGTTGTCGCCACCGACGATGAACACCCAGTTGCCGAAGCGCGTGCGCGACAGCATGAAGCCCGCCCAGCCGGCCATCGCCAGCCACCAGAACAGCACCTTGGGAACGCCGTTGACCACCGGCTCGCCGTTCGGCAGCTTGTCGATCAGGCCGGCGTGGGCGAGCCACGCGAACAGGCGGTGGAACGTGCTGCCTTGAAACAGCGCGTGCACGACGGGATCGGCGCCCAGCTTGTCGCCCACGCCGCCGACGATGGTGCTGTTGGAGAAATACGTGGACAGCACCAGGGTGAGGCCGCGCAGGATGAACATGAAGGCCAGCGTCACGATGAAGCTGGGCAGCCGGGTGCGCACCACCAGATAGCCGTTCAGCCATCCCAGCGCCATGCAGCCGGCGAACGCGAACAACACCGACGCCCAGACCGGCCAGCCCAGGAACATCGCAGGCACTGCCACCATCATGCCGGCGAAGCCGATCATCGAGCCGATCGAGAGATCGAACTCGCCCGCGATCATCAGCACGCACGCACCCACCGCAATGATGCCGAGATAGGCGGCGACCTGGGCCCAGCTCATCACGCCGTCGAGGTTGAACATGCCCGAGCCGCCGGCAAAGATGCCGAACAGCACGAACACCAGCACGGTGCCCGCGATGGAGCCGAACTCAGGGCGGTTGAGCAGGCCGCGCCACGGCGAAATGCGCCTGACGCGCTCGTCCGGCTTGTTCGTGATGGCGGCTTGCGAAGTCGTCACGCGCATGAAGTCTCCGATGCCGCTGCGCCGTATCGGTTTTCCACCGTGTTATCTCCGGGCACTGTCTGCGGCCTCAACGGAATTGGCCGGCATACTTCGCGACCAGGTCCACGTTGTCCCGGGTGACGTAGGACGGGCCGGTGCTGGCCTCGTCCACGCCATAGACGGGGTTCAACCCGTACGTCTTCAGGCGTGCCTGGAATTTCGGATTGGCCTTCAGCGCGGCGATGATCGTGGCCGGGTCGCGCGTGCGGTCCCGGTGTGCGATGGCGAGCACGGCGATCGCCATGTAGCCCTGCAGATAAGGCTGCTGGTCGATCGCGAAAGCGATCTCGCCGCTCTTGATGCCGGCGATGATGGCCGGCGACAGGTCGAAGGTGCAGAAATAGATCTTGCCGGCGAGGTTCATCCTGCGCAGCGCCTGCAGCGCGGGTTCGGCGGAACTGGGGCCCAGCGCCAGCACGGCCTGGGTATCGGGATGGTTGCGCAGGTAGGCGCCGGTCTTGCTTCGCACCACGGTGGGATCCACGCCGGAATCGACCATCGACTTGCGCACGTCGACCCCGAGGGCATCGGCGAAACCCTTGCAGCGCTGGAACGAAGCGGCATTGGTGGCGTAGTGGTTGATGCAGACGAACGACTTGACGCCAGCGGCCCTGGCGCGCTCGCCGGCCGCCTTGCCCGCCGCGTATTCCGGCTGCCCGATGTGCATGATCGCACCCAGCTTCGCGCTCTCCTGCGTGGTGCCTGAGTTGATCGTGACGACGGGGATGCCCTTGGCGGTGATGCGGGCGGCGGGCCTGGACAGTACGTCGTAGTCGGCGATATCGAAGGCCACGCCGTCATAGTTGTGCGCGGCCGCCTGCTCGAGCAGCCGCGCCATGCCGGCCAGGTCGCCGTCGGGCGGATTGCGGTAATCCACCTGCACGCCGTAGTCGTCGCCGGCCTGCTCGATCGCATTCTTGACCGTGTTCCACCAGACATCCGAATCGGCGGCGTGGCTGATCAGCACAAAGTGCCCATTGGCGGGAGCGACGTTGGCCGCAAACGCCGACGCGACGCCGGCAAGCGCCAGGATCAGTGCCGATAGCCATCGAGTGCGCATAAGGTCTCCAAAGCGTCGGTACCGGCTCCGCCCGGCAGTGCGGGGTGATTGCGCGACGCCGTAACGTCGTGCGGACCGGTTGAGGATAGGAACGTTCACGCAAATTGCAACTTGCATTGCACAAATAATATTTTTGGAAACAAACTTCCACGCATGCCTCCGGCATGTGCTCCGTCGTTCGCATTTGACAATCCTTCCACTACAGGACGGTTATTGTGCGCCTCCACGGATCGGTCCGAAGTTCTGTCGCCCGACGGATGGCCCACGCGCGACTCTGCCGCTGGGCGCCGCAGTGACCATTGCGGTGGGCGAAAGTTAGGGATGGTCTGAATAAGTCCACTGCGGTCTGGAGAAGAGTGCCCCTTGTGGGAGCGACTTCAGTCGCGATCGCATGGCAGTGCGCTGCGCCGCCTGATTGTGCATCGAGCCGCTGCAACGCCGGGATGCTGCAGGCCGCTGCCGCGGCCATCGCGACTGAAGTCGCTCCCACGATGCAGGCCACGGCCGGTGTGTGCCTTTCTCCGGAACGCAGTGACGTCGTTCCTTGGGGTGGTCTGAATAAGTCCGAATTTTCCAGCGCTTGTCACCGCAAATCATCAAGGTAAAAGACTTCTGATTCTCGCGTCTGGACTAATTCAGAGCATCCTTAGGTCGTGCGTGAGCTGCGAGCGCCGCGACGCGGGGGTCCGGGAAAAGCTGGTCGGCCGGGCTCCGGCGACTCGGATGCAACCGTAAGTCGCCCCGGCTCGACTCCTCCTTACTTGGCGGATTCAATTTAGAAGTGCATCACTCCAGCCCCGGGAAGTAGCGCAGGTGCGGTAGCCTGCGCAGCTTCACCGCCAAGTGGAACTGCACATTGAGCTACACGCACCTGAGCCAGGACGAACGC
>NZ_JBHSNG010000032.1:0-37931 GCF_042657005.1 Rhodanobacter terrae | reverse complement strand
CGGCTCCTTCATCGCGCCGGCCGTGTTCACCGTGCCGCTGCAATTGCTGGCCTATCACGTCGCCGTGCTGCGCGGCACCGACGTGGATCAGCCGCGCAATCTGGCCAAGTCGGTGACGGTGGAATAACGCGCGGCGGGGCGCGTTTGCGATCGGGATGCAGTCCACGGACGACCGGAACGCGCGCCGTCCGGGCCATTCGCCGCTACCATGCCGTCTCTACCGGCGAGCGGATTTCTCAATATGGACAAGCTGATCGGCCTGCTGGCGGGTTTCGTCATCACCGTCATTTCCAGCTGGCGGTACGTTGGCATCGCCCTGCTGATGGGGATCGAGAGCGCCTGCATTCCGCTGCCGTCGGAGATCATCATGCCGTTCTCCGGCTATCTCGTGTCCACCGGCGCGTTGGTGCTCTGGGGCGTCGCGGTGGCCGGTGCGGTGGGCTGCGTGGTGGGGTCCTGGCTGGCCTATGCGCTGGGCGCCTGGGGCGGCCGTCCGCTGGTGGAGCGCTATGGCCGGTACGTGCTGATCTCGCATCACGACCTGGACCTGGCCGATCGCTGGTTCCAGCGCCACGGCGACATCACCATCTTCGTCGGACGCCTGTTGCCGGTGGTGCGCACGTTCATCGCGTTTCCCGCCGGCGTAGCGCGGATGCCGCTGTGGCGGTTCACCGCGTACACCTTTCTCGGCGCGCTGATCTGGTGCTGGGGACTGGCCTGGGTCGGACTCAAGCTGGGGCAGCACTGGGACACGCTGGGCGTGTATTTCCACCGCTTCGATGCGCTGATCGGCGCCATCATTCTGATGGGCGTGGTCCTTTACGTGTGGCGTCACCTGCGACATCTGGCGCGGCGTTAGGGATGGTCTGAATAAGTCCACTGCGGTCTGGAGAAGGGTGCCCCTTGTGGGAGCGACTTCAGTCGCGATCGCATAGCAGCGCGCTGCGCCGCCTGACTGTGCATCGAGCCGCTGCAACGCCGGGATGCTGCAGGCCGCTGCCGCGGCCATCGCGACTGAAGTCGCTCCCACAATCTCGGCGACGAGCATAAGCTTGTTCAGACGTTCCTTAGCGCTGTAGAAATCCGCTTATCTCTTTGCACGGATCTCTTTGCGCGGACCGTCCCGGCGGAGCGCCGGCTGAGATTCTTGTCGAATTCGAGCGGAAGTGAACCGCCATTGGCCAGCCTGGCTTCGACGAAGGCACCGTCAAGGGCGAACGTCGCCGACGCGCGGTTGTCGCCCGACAGCTGCACCTCTCGGCACAGGAATTCGCCGGATCTTCACGACCACTTCTCAGAAAAAAAGCAAACGCGATTGGTTGCAATCGCAATCCCACTCTGATCAAAGATACAGTGGCGTCGCCGCCGCTACCGGTGTGGGCCACGCAACGCCGAGTGAAGGGAAAATTTATCCGAGCCGAACGCCGCGGCAAAGGCGGTCGCCATGGACGGAGCGCAGGGGGCATGACGCATGCACGAAAATTCGGTGAATTTCGTCGCATCTTTCTGCAGTGCGGCGAGCCGAATTCCTCGGGCCAGCTGCCCATGGCATCCGGTCAGGCAGGAACCTGCACGTGCATTCCGGCACCTCGACACCGTACCTGCTCCGGAGCGCGCGGCATACGGAGGATGGTCTCTCACGCGACCGACACGGTCGCCTGGTTCTCCGGTTCATACAACCAATGCATGTATCCGCCGCGCCCTCCGGTGCGGCGGTGGCGCATACCGGCCCCGCGAACAGAACAGGCTGGATGCTGCGGTAAACCGATGGTGGGGAGCAAGGTCCCAGGACGGGAAGTTGCATACGCAAAGGACACGTATCCATCGAGATGGACAAGACATGGGAGTACCCAATGCCCCTGATTGAATCGCAGTACGTCCGCGCCCACTGGTTCGAGGGCTTTCTTCGCCACGCACCGCTCCTGCATGCGCCGCCCGCGCCTCGGCAGGCCTGACCGCTTTCCCACAGCTCGCCTGAGCGATTGATCCGGGACGCCGTCCCGTCATGACCTCTGCGCGTGGCCTTCGGCCGTGCGCGCATGCAAGCAGGGGCGCGGCAAAACAGAGGGCGCCGTTCGCGTCGAATGCCGACCCGGAACCCATAGCGGCTCCGCGCCTCGGGCACCTGCGCGCCCACGATTCGTGCCCTCCGGCTTCCGGCCTCTGTTCCCACCCCCGTCCCCCCGGCACACACGGAGAAGGTATGAACAAGATCTACAGCAAGGTTTGGAATTGCGCGTTGGCGCAAGTCGTCGTCGCCTCGGAGTTTGCCGCGCGTCATCGCGGCGGCGTGGTCGACCGACGCGGAGCACGTCATCGGTTATCTCCAAGCCGACTCAGCCTGGGCATTCTGACGGTGCTGATGGCACTGGGCGGGGCCGGATGGGTTGAACGGGCGGATGCGCAGACGGTGGATTGCACCGCGTCGCCTTACAACCTCTACAGCAGCGCGACGTCGTGCATGGGTTACGGCGCCAAGGCCAGCGGCCTGGGAGCCACTGCGCTTGGCGGATCCGCGCTCACCGATGTGCTTGGCGGCGTGGCTGTGGGATATGTCGCGCATTCAGCAGGCCAGAACAGTATCTCGATCGGTTTCGGGGCCTATACCAGTGCCATCAATTCCGTTTATCTGGGTGCACGTACCGCCAACGGTACCGGCGCGCTCGCGGGTGGCGCGATCGGTATAGGCACCGATGTCACGGCTTCCGGTGCCAACACCGTTGCCATGGGAACGCTTTCGACCAGCGCCAGCACCAATAGCGTTGCTATTGCCAACACCAGTTCGGTGGACGCGAACTCGGTCAACAGCATCGCCATCGGCTATCTGACCAACGTCGCCAACTCCAACAATGCCGTCGCCCTCGGCTCGGGCTCGAGTGTGAGCGGAGGAACCCATGCGACGGCGCTCGGCTGGCAGGCCTATGCGACTGCTCTCAACGCGATCTACCTGGGCGCGCGTACGGTTGGTGTAGGTGCATCCGGAGCTTCGGCTGTCGCGATCGGCACGGATGTGAGCGTTGCCGGCGCCGAAGGCATCGGCATTGGGTTGCAGGCGAATGCGAGCAACACGGATGCGATCGCCATCGGCACAACGTCCGCTGCTTCAGGCCCTCAGTCGACCGCCGTGGGCAGGCAGACTTCGGCCAGCGCGCAGTACGGCACGGCCTTGGGCAGTAATGCTGCCGCATCGGCAGTGGGGGCAACGGCGGTGGGCGCCAACGCCCAGGCGTCGGGTACGTCCAGCATCGCACTCGGCCAGAACAACGCGGCGACCGCCATCAATGCGGTGGCGCTGGGTGTCTCTGCTAAAGCCTACGGAAACAATGCGATCGCGCAGGGCAACAGCGCGACGGCAGGCGTCAGCGGGAATGCGGCGATCGCCGATGGCGTGGCAATCGGCAACACGGCGAACGCAATAGCTCAGGCCGCCACTGCGATCGGCAATGCCTCTCAGGCGTTGGCGGCTTCCACCGTGGCATTCGGCGACAGCAACACGGTTGCTGCAGCGGCGGGTACCGGCTCCATCGCCGGAGGCCACAACTCGCAAGTGAAGGGCGGCACCGGCGCCGTCGCACTGGGCGAGGCACAGACCGCCACCGGCAACGGTGCGGTGGCGATCGGCGATCCGAATATCGCCAACGGCAACGGCGCCGTGGCGATGGGCTCCAACAACGTCGCGGCGGGCGATGCCGCCGGCGCCACCGCGGCAGATGGCGCCGTAGCGATCGGCAATAGCAATCAGGCGATCGGCCAGGGCTCGGTTGCGCTGGGCGATACCAGCAAGGCACTGGCCGCTGGCGCGGTAGCCTTCGGCAATGCGGCCGTTGCCAACAACGCGAATGACGTCGCGCTGGGCTCAGGCTCCGCCACCGCCACGGCGGTGGGCACGCCGAGCTACGTCATCGCCGGCACCACGTACAACTTCGCCGGCACCACGCCGAACAGCACGGTGAGCGTGGGTGCGGGCGGCGCCGAGCGCACCATCACCAACGTGGCGGCGGGCCGCATCAGCGGCGGCAGCACGGACGCGATCAACGGCTCGCAGCTCTACGCGGTGACGCAGGCGGTGCAGTCGCTCGCGACCAATACGCCACTTCACTACTACAGCGTCAACGATGGCGGCACGACGGGAGGCAACTACCTCAACAACGGCGCGACCGGCGCCAATTCGATGGCGGCAGGCATCGCGGCTGCGGCGTCGGGCAGTCAGGCCGTAGCGCAGGGCTATCAGGCGAACGCGTCGGGCGGCGATGCCATTGCGCTCGGCACTGGCACCAATGCCTCGGCCGTCAGCAGCACCGCGATCGGGGTCAACGCCACGGCATCGGGGGTCAGCGGCTCCACGGCAGTGGGCGCCTTCGCCAACGCCGGCGCCACGAATAGTCTGGCGTTCGGCGAGTTCGCCAGTGCGTCCGGGGTGGGTGCCTCGGCGGTCGGCCCCGGTGCGAACGCGGCGGCGGCGGGTGCCACGGCGCTCGGCAATCTCTCGCAGGCGCTGGCGGCATCGACGGTTGCGCTAGGTGACGGCAATACCGTCGCCGCCGCGGCCGGGACCGGTTCCATCGCCGCCGGCCATAATTCGCAGGTGCTCGGCGGCACCGGCGCGGTGGCATTGGGTGAAAGTCAGACCGTCAACGGCAATGGCGCGGTGGCGATCGGCGATCCGAATTCGTCCACGGGTAACGGCGCCGTCACCGTGGGTGCGAACAACACCGCCAACGGCGACGGCGCGGTCGCCCTGGGCAATACCAACAATGCGCAAGGCGCGGGCTCGGTAGCGATCGGCAATACCAGCAGCGCGCTGGGCGCCGGCTCGCTGGCTTTCGGCAACACGGCCGTTGCCAACAACGCCAATGACGTCGCGCTGGGTTCGGGCTCCACCACCACCACGGCGGTGGGCACGCCGAGCTACGTCATCGCCGGCACCACGTACAACTTCGCCGGCACCACGCCGAACAGCACGGTGAGCGTGGGTGCGGGCGGCGCCGAACGGACCATCACCAACCTGGCGGCGGGTCGCATCAGTGGCGGCAGCACGGATGCGATCAATGGTTCGCAGTTGTTCGCCACCAACCAGGCCGTCGACAGCCTGAGCAGCACGGTCACCGCCAACGCGACGCACTATTACAGTGTCAACGACGGCGGCACGCAGGGCGGCAACTACACGAACAATGGCGCCGCCGGCCTCGACGCGCTGGCCGCCGGCGTGGGTTCCACCGCCACCGCCGACAACGCCACCGCACTGGGCCAGGGCACCGGCGTCTCGGTACTGGGCGGCGTGGCACTGGGTTCGGGGGCGCTGTCCGACCGCGCGATCGCGCCGAGCTCGGGTTCGATCATCGTGGGCACCAACGTGATCCCGTACAACACGACGGATCGCAACCTGCTGGGCGCCGTATCGGTAGGCAACGCCACCGACTTCCGCCAGATCACCAACGTGGCGGACGGCACGCTGAACCAGGACGCGGTCACCTTGCGCCAGCTCAAGGGCGCGATGAGTTCGTTCTCGGTCACGCCGATCAAGTACTTCCACACAAACTCCACCGCCACCGATTCGCTGGCGGCGGGTGCCGAAGCGGTAGCCATCGGTCCGCAAACCACGGTGAACGGCGACAACGGCATCGGCATGGGCAATGGCGCGATCGTGCAGCAGACCGCGCCGGGCGGCACGGCGATCGGCCAGAACGCCACGGTGAACCTGGCCGACGGCATCGCACTTGGCACCAACGCCACTTCCAACGGCATCCAGGCCATGGCGCTGGGCGCGGGCACGCAGGCGGCGTTTGCCGGCAGCGTGGCGCTGGGCGCGGGCTCGGCGACGGCGGCGGCGGTCGGTACTCCAAGCGCGACCATCAACGGCACCACGTACGCCTTCGCGGGTACGACGCCGGGTTCGACGGTGAGCGTGGGCGCAGTTGGCGCGGAGCGCACCATCACGAACGTGGCTGCCGGCCGCGTCGATCAGAACAGCACGGATGCGATCAACGGCAGCCAGCTGTTCGCCGCCAATCAGGCGATCGGCGCCGTGGGCAGCAGCGTCACCAATCTGGGCAACACGGTGACCAACTTGGGCACGACCATCGCCAACAGCTACGGCGGCGGCACCACCTACGATCCGGCTACCGGCACGCTCAACACCAGCCTCACCTATGGCGGCAATACGTACAGCTCGCTGCAGCAGATCTTCAACCAGATCGACACCGGCGGCATCAAGTACTTCCACGCCAATTCCACTCTCGCCGACTCGCTGGCGAACGGCGTCAACAGCGTGGCGATCGGTCCGGTGTCCACGGCTAATACAGCCAATGCGGTATCCATCGGCAATGGCGCCACTGCGGGCACCAATGCTGGCGACGTGGCGCTGGGCGCGGGCAGCGTCACCGGTGCGGTGGTTGCCACCAGCGGCGGCACCATCGCGGGTAACACCTACACCTACGCCGGCATCACGCCCAGCAGCACCGTGAGCATAGGCACGGCAGGGGCCGAGCGCACCGTCACCAACGTGGCGGCGGGCCAGGTGAATGGGAACAGCACCGACGCCATCAACGGCTCGCAGCTGTTCGCCACCAACCAGGCGCTGGATACGCTCAACAACACCGTGATTGCCAGCGCCACGCACTACTACAGCGTGAATGACGGCGGCACGCAGGGCGGCAACTACGCCAACAACGGAGCCACCGGTCTCGACGCGCTGGCGGCAGGCGTGGGAGCAGCGGCGACGGCGGACAGCAGTACGGCGCTGGGCCAGAACACCGGCGTGTCGGTGCTGGGTGGCGTGGCGCTGGGTTCGGGTGCCGTGTCCGACCGCGCGATCGCGCCGATCTCGGGCTCGATCCTGGTCGGTACCAATGTGATTCCGTACAACACGACGGATCGCAACCTGCTGGGCGCCGTATCGGTGGGCAACGCCACCGACTTCCGCCAGATCACCAACGTGGCGGACGGCACGCTGAACCAGGACGCGGTCACCTTGCGCCAGCTCAAGGGCGCGATGAGTTCGTTCTCGGTCACGCCGACGAAGTACTTCCACGCCAACTCCACGGCTTCCGATTCGCTGGCGGCGGGCGCGGAATCGGTGGCTATCGGTCCGCAGACCACGGTGAACGGCGACAACGGCATCGGCATGGGCAATGGCTCGATCGTGCAGCAGACCGCGCCGGGCGGCACCGCGATCGGCCAGAACGCGACAGTGAACCTGGCCGACGGCGTGGCGCTTGGCACCAACGCCACTTCCAACGGTATCCAGGCCATGGCACTGGGCACGGGTACGCAGGCGGCGTTTGCCGGCAGCGTGGCGCTGGGCGCGGGTTCGGTGACGGACGCGGCGGTCGGTACCGCCGGCACCACCCTCGGCGGCGTCACGTACAACTTCGCCGGAACGGCGCCGGGCTCGACGGTGAGCGTGGGCAGCGTGGGTGCGGAACGCACGCTTACCAACGTGGCGGCAGGCCGCATCAGCGCGACCAGTACGGATGCGATCAACGGTTCCCAGCTGTTCGCTACCGATCAGACGCTGTCGGCGCTCTATTCACAGCTCATCAACCTCAACAACATCGTCAACAACCTGCCGCAGGGCGGTACCAACACCACCAACACGTACCAGACCAGCACGGACAACACGTCGAACGCCTCGGCGACGGGCAGCAACTCGACCGCCGTCGGTGCCGGCTCCACCGCGTCGGGCAACGGCAGCACGGCGGTCGGTGCGGGTTCGACGGCCAGCGGCGACAACAGCGTGGCGATCGGCGCCGGTTCGGTGGCCTCGCAAGCCAATTCGGTGTCGGTGGGTTCGGCAGGCAACGAGCGTACCGTCACCAACGTGGCGGCCGGCGTGAACAGCACTGACGCAGCAAACGTAGGCCAGCTCAACCAGGCCATCCAAACCGCCAAGGACTGGTCCAAGAACTACGTCGACCAACGCTTCCAGAGCGTCGACCGCAACCTCGACCGTATAGGCAACCGCGCCGACGCGGGCGTCGCCGCGGCGATGGCCATGGCCAGCCTGCCGCAGGCCTACCAGCCGAACCAGAGCTCGGCGGGGGTGGCGCTGGGCAGCTTCCACGGCGAGGCCGGCATCGCCATCGGCGTGTCGACCATCACCGAGAGCGGCCATTACGTGTTCAAGCTCAACGCCACGAGCAACTCGCGCGGCGACACCGGCGCGGGCGTCGGCGCGGCCGTGGTGTGGTGAGGAGGAACTTCATGAACGCTATTCCAGGAGTCAACAACATGCGCGCATCGCTCAAAGGTATCGCTCTGGCTGCGCTCGCTCTGGCGCTCGCCGCCTGCGGCAACGTCAGCCACAACGTGGCGAAGGATGGCCGTTCGGCCGGCGAGATGGTGTGGCCGGCGCCGACGGACACCACACCCATGCACAAGGGAGGCACTTTCCCCAATCTCGCCAACCTGCGGCAGATGAGGGCCGGCCTCAACAAGCAGCAAGTGTCGGACCTGATCGGCTTTCCGCACTTCAGCGAAGGCATATGGGGCGTGCGGGAATGGAACTACGTGTTCAACTTCCGCAAGGCCGGCAGCGACGAGGTCGCGGTGTGTCAGTACAAGGTGCTGTTCGACGAGGACAAGCTCGCGCGCAGCTTCTACTGGAAGCCGGAAGCCTGCGCCGATCTGCTGAAGGCGCCGGCTCCCGCAGCAGCTGCCGAGCGGGCGCCGGCCAAGCCGCGCGTGTTGTCTGCCGATGCGCTGTTCGCATTCGACCGGGCCGAACTCTCGCCGGCCGGACACGCCGCGCTGGACGATCTGGCTGCGAAGTTGCGCGGGCAGGGCGGCAAGCTGCGCTCCGTGCGCATCGTCGGCTATACCGATCGTCTCGGCGGCGAGGCCTATAACCAGGCGCTATCGCAGCGCCGGGCCCAGACGGTGAAGGACTATCTGGTGGCGCGAGGCGTGCCGGGCGACCGCGTCACCGCCGAAGGCCTGGGCAAGGCCGCTCCGGTGAAGGACTGCCAGGAGGGCTCGCGCGCACAGCTGATCGCGTGCCTGGCGCCGAATCGAAGAGTGGAGATATGGATCGACGGCATGGAGTGAGGACGAGCCACTCTAGGGATGCTCTGATCAATTCTACGTAGGCGGCATGATGTCCAGAAGGCGCGCAGGGTGTGTTGCGCGGCGCAGGGAAGACTGGCCGTCTTGCCAAGCTGCGCGGCGCAGCCTGCGCGCCTTCTGGACATCACCCCATCACTTTAAATTCAATGCGTTGGGGCCGTGACTGTCTGTCCGCATGCCTTCGGTCCGCCGTCTCGACAGACGGCCAGTCTGCCCTCGCCGACGGCCCTGTGGCCTGCGAACAGACAGTCACGGTGACGCCTACGTAGAATTGATCAGAGCATCCCTAGGTGGCTCCATCGCCATCATCGCGCCGTTGTCGGTCAGCCCGGCAACGGCGCAGTCGTCGAGGCTTTCGATCCCCACTCGATTCTCACTCCTCTCCACTCACTCCTGCAACTCAGCCTGCTGCGACTCCTGGAAGGCCTTCGGGGTGCAGCCGAGTTCGCGGCGGAAGACGGTGTAGAGGTATTGCACCGAGGTGAAGCCGCAGCGCACGGCGATGTCGGCGAGGCTGCATTCGCCGTTGCGCAGCAGTTCCTGCGCGATCTCCAGCTTGTGCCGCAGGATTTCCTGGTGGACGCTGCGCTTGAGGCTGCGGCGGAAGTGTTCCTCCAGCAGCGAGCGCGACACGCCGACGTAGTTGGCTACCTGCTCGGTGCGGATGCCGAGGCAGCCGTACTGGCGGATGTAGTGCATGGCGCGCATCACGTACGGGCTGCGCCGGGTCTGGTGCAGGCTGGACGCGGCCACATGCAACCCTTCCGGCGGCACTACCACACGGGTGTCGCTGCAATCGGCGCCGTGCAGCATGCGATGCAGCAGGTGCGCGGCGGTGCGGCCCATTTCCTCGGTGCCCTGCTGCACCGAGGTCAGCGGGATGCGGCTCAGCGTGCGCGCCAGCGGATCGTTGTCGATGCCGACGATGGCGACTTCGTCGGGCACCGGGATGTCCGCCATCATGCACGCCTGCAGCAGCTGGCGCGCGCGCGCGTCGGTGGCGGCGAGGATGCCGACCGGTTTCGGCAGCGATTTCAGCCAGGCGATCAGCGCCTCGATCGCGTCGCTCCAGCCCGCCGCGCTGGTGGCATGGCCGTGGTAGATGAAACTCTTCAGGCCGTCGCGCGCGACCATGCCGTCGAACAGCCGTTCGCGCTCCTCCGCCCAGCGGTGCGCCGGCGCCACCGGCAGCGAGTAGAAGCCGAAGTTTTCCAGGCCTTGCTCGATCAGGTGGTCGTAGCCCAGCCGCACCAGCGCGGCGTTGTCGGTGGCGATGTAGGGCAGGCCGTCGGGGTAGCGCGACGCGTCGGTATAGGAGCCGCCCACGGCGACCACCGGCACGTTCACTTCGCGCAGCGCCGCGCACACTTGCGGGTCGTCGAAGTCGGCGATGATGCCGTCGCCGCACCAGTCGGCCAGGCCGGTCAGCCGGCAGCGGAAGTCCTCTTCCATGAACAGGTCCCAGCTGACCCGGGTGGAGGCCAGGTATGCGCCGACGCCGGCGATGATCTGCCGGTCGTAGACCTTGTTCGCGTTGAACAGCAGCGCGATGCGATGGACGCCATGTGGATTGCTCATTGCTTGCTCATCTCGGTCACCGTACGGCGGCCTGGCTGCACGGCGCCCGGCGCGCCCGCCCCAGAACCATCGGTTGTCGTCCGGGCCGGGCCCGGATCGACCTGAGGCTAGCACGGGCGCATGGGGGGTGCGGAGGCTTTGCGGCAAGCGCAAAAGAAGAAACGTCAGTCGTTCTGGGCAATTTCGTAATTGCGCCGTTTTCGTGCTGCCCGCAGCATGAACTGCGGTTTTGGCATGAACGGTCGCCGCGGGATGTCGGCGGCCGGCGGCGTGACAGAGGGTGAAGCATGCGCGTGAGGTTGCTGCAGGGGCACTGGGACGGCGAGGCAGGCTACCCCGCGTCCGCGCCGCCTCGGGGCGCGGCGATCGGCCTGGTCCGTTTCGACTGAAGCAGTAGCCGCGCGCTGCCGGCGCAAACGTCCAACCCTGTTCCGGGGTGCGGTGGCGGCGATGCCATCGTCCCCATCACCCGTTCACTGCAAGGAAACCCCATGTCGTATTTCGATTCCATCGCACCGGTGCGCTACCAAGGACCGGGCGCGGAACAGCCGCTGGCGTTCCGCCACTACGACGCCGGCCGGCGCGTGCTCGGCAAGACGATGGCCGAGCACCTGCGCTTCGCGGTGTGCTACTGGCACAGCTTCGTCTGGCCCGGCATCGACATGTTCGGCCAGCCCACTTTCGAGCGGCCGTGGCATGCCGCCGGCGAGCCGACGGCGAATGCGCTGGCCAAGGCCGATGCCGCCTTCGATTTCTTCGGCCGCCTCGGCGCGCCGTTCTACACCTTCCACGACACCGACGTGGCGCCGGAGGGCGGCAGCCTGCGCGAGTACGTGGACAACTTCGCGCGGATGACCGACGTGCTGGAGGCCAAACAGGCGCAGACCGGCGTAAAACTGCTGTGGGGCACCGCCAACCTGTTCTCGCACCCGCGCTACGCGGCCGGGGCGGCGACCAATCCGCAGCCGGAGGTGTTCGCCTATGCGGCCACCCAGGTCGCGCATGCGATGGCCGCCACGCAGCGGCTGGGCGGCGCCAACTACGTGCTGTGGGGCGGCCGCGAGGGCTACGACACCTTGCTCAACACCGACCTGAAACGCGAGCGCCGGCAGCTCGGGCGCTTCATGAACATGGCGGTCGAGCACAAGTACAAGCTCGGCTTCGGCGGCGACATCCTGATCGAGCCGAAGCCGCAGGAGCCGACCAAGCACCAGTACGACTACGACGTCGCCACGGTCGCCGGCTTCCTCAAGGATGTCGGGCTGGAAGGCGAGATCAAGACCAATATCGAGGCGAACCACGCCACCCTGGCCGGGCACTCGTTCCACCACGAGGTGGCCAACGCGATCGCGCTGGGCGTGTTCGGCAGCATCGACGCGAACCGCGGCGACCCGCAGAACGGCTGGGATACCGACCAGTTTCCGAACAGCGTGGAGGAGTGCACGCTGGTGCTGTACGAGATCCTCAAGGCCGGCGGCTTCGGCAACGGCGGCATGAACTTCGACACCAAAGTGCGGCGCCAGAGCAGCAGCCCGGCCGACCTGTTCCATGGCCACATCGGCGCGATGGACGTGCTGGCGCTGGCGCTGCTGCGCGCTGCCGACATGGTCGAACGCGACCTGCTGGGCGAATTCAGGGCGCGCCGCTACGCCGGCTGGGACGGCGAGCTGGGCCAGCGCATCCTGGCCGGATCCAGCAGCCTGGCCAGCGTCAGCGAAGAGGCGTTGGCGCAAGGCTTCAACCCGCGCCACGTCAGCGGCGAACAGGAGCGGTTGGAGAACCTGGTCAACCGCTTTATCCACGGTTGAGACGATGACCATGCATCACCGCTCCCGCGAGGCGTTTGACTGATGTTCGTCGGCATCGATCTCGGTACCTCCGCCGTCAAGGCGGTGCTGCTCGGTCGCGACGGCGCGCTGCGCGCCAGCGCCAGCGCGCCGCTGGCGATTTCGCGGCCGCAACCGCGCTGGTCGGAGCAGGATCCTGAACACTGGTGGCAGGCCACGTTGCAGGCGATGGACCAGCTGATGCTGATCGCCGTGCAGCAGGGGCTGGCTCCGGCCGCGATCGAGTCGATCGGGCTCAGCGGGCAGATGCACGGCGCCACCGTGCTGGACGCCGCCGGTCGCGTGCTGCGTCCGGCGATCCTGTGGAACGACGGCCGCAGCGAGGCCGAGTGTGCCGAGCTGGAGGCGGTGCCGGAGTTCCGCACGATCACCGGCAACCTGGCGATGCCCGGCTTCACCGCGCCGAAGCTGCTGTGGCTGCGCCGGCATGAGCCGGCGTTGTTCGCGCGCATCGACAAGGTGCTGCTGCCCAAGGATTACCTGCGCTACCGGCTGAGCGGCGACTTCGTCAGCGATCCCTCGGACGCGGCCGGCACGCTGTGGCTGGATGTGGGCCGGCGCGACTGGAGCCCGGCGATGCTGGCCGCCTGCGGTCTCGATGTGGCGCAGATGCCGCGCCTGGCGGAAGGCTCGCGGGTGACCGGCTACCTGCGCGGCGAGCTGGCGCGACGCTGGTCGATGGGCGAGGTGGCGATCGCCGCCGGTGGTGGCGACAATGCGGCCGGCGCGGTCGGCATGGGCGTGGTGCGGCCGGGTCAGGCGATGCTGTCGCTGGGCACCTCCGGCGTGTTCTTCGCGGTGTCCGACGGTTTCCACGCGCGGCCGCAGCAGGCCGTGCACAGCTTCTGCCACGCGCTGCCCGATACCTGGCACCTGATGTCGGTGATGCTCAACGCCGCCAGCTGCCTGGACGTCGCCGCGCGCTGGGGCGGCCATGACAGCGTCGGCCGCATGCTCGAGGCGGCAGAAGCCGCGCCCATGCATGCGCAGCGGCCGTGGTTCCTGCCCTATCTCAACGGCGAACGCACGCCGCACAACGATGTGCACGCCGCCGGGCTGTTCTATGGACTGACCCCGGGCACGCGGCGCGAAGACATGGTGCATGCGGTGCTGGAAGGCGTGGGCCTGGGCCTGCTCGACGGCATCGAGGCGGTGCGCACGGCCGGCGCGGACATCGGGCCCATCAGCGTCATCGGCGGCGGCACGCGCAGCAGCTACTGGTTGCAGATGCTGGCCGACATTCTCGGCCGACCGCTGCAGCTGCACGGCGGCGGCGACGTCGGTCCCGCGCTGGGCGCGGCTCGTCTGGCGCGCATGGCGGTGGACGGTGACGAGGATCCCGCCGTCGCCTGCCCGCTACCGCCGCTGCTGCAGGTGCTGGAACCGCACATGGACCGCCACCAGGAATACCTCGCGCGGCGCCAACCGGTGTTTCGCGAACTCTACGCGCGGCTCAGCGGGTTGCGTCGCGACGATTCCGCTGCCGAAGGCAGCGGACGCGCGCCGTGAGGTCAGGCCGGAGCCGGCGCGCTGCTACAGTCGATCCTTTGTCGGTCACGCAGAAACATTATCCGGGGAAACAGGCATGAACGTTGCCGTCGCAACACAAGAAAGCAGCGAAAATACCGGCTTCATCGTGCTGATCAGTCTGGTCGCCACCATCGGCGGCTTCCTGTTCGGTTTCGATAGCGGCGTCATCAACGGCACCGTCGAGGGACTGCAGAAGGCGTTCCACGCGGACTCCTTCGGTACCGGCTTCAATGTCGCCTCGATGCTGCTGGGCTGCGCCGCCGGTGCGTTCTTCGCCGGACGCATGGCCGACCTGTACGGCCGCCGCAGCGTGCTGATCGGCGCGGCGCTGTGCTTCATCCTCTCCGGCTGGGGATCGGGCATTGCCGGCACGTCCACCGCCTTCGTGATCTACCGGATCATCGGCGGGCTGGCGGTGGGTGCGGCCAGCGTGATGTCGCCGGCCTACATCAGCGAGGTATCGCCGGCGCGCTATCGCGGCCGGCTGGCCACGGTGCAGCAGATCGCGATCATCTCCGGCTTGTTTGCTGCCTTCCTCAGCAACTATGCGCTGGCCGGCATCGCCGGGTCTTCGGTCAAACCTTTGTGGTGGGGCTTCGAGGCCTGGCGCTGGATGTTCTGGATCGAGATGACTCCGGCCGTGCTGTTCCTGTTGGCGCTGGTGGGCATTCCGGAGAGTCCGCGCTATCTGGTGGCCAAGGGTCGCAAGGAGCAGGCGCTGCAGGTATTGACACGCCTCTACGGCGATCTCACGGCGCGGCTCACGTTGACTGACATCCAGGGTTCGCTGGCAGCGGATCACCGTCCTCGGCTGCGCGACCTGTTCGACCAGACCCGCCGCCGGATCCGGCCCATCGTCTGGGTCGGCATCGGCCTGGCCACGTTCCAGCAACTGGTCGGCATCAACGTGGTGTTCTACTACGGCGCCGTGCTGTGGCAGGCGGTGGGTTTCTCCGAGAGCGACGCCCTGCTGATCAACGTGCTGTCCGGTGCGCTGAGCATCGGCGCCTGCCTGGTGGCGTTGATGCTGATCGATCGGATCGGACGCAAGCCGCTGCTGTGGATCGGCTCGGCCGGCATGACCGTGACGCTGGCGGTGGTCGCCGGTGCGTTCGCCAGTGCCGGCACGGGCGCCGGTGGGCAACTGGCCTTGTCCGGGCCCATGGGCGTGCTGGCGCTGGTGGCGGCGAACGCCTACGTGGTGTTCTTCAACGTCTCCTGGGGTCCGGTGATGTGGGTGATGCTGGGCGAGATGTTCCCCAACCAGATCCGCGGCTCGGCACTGGCGGCCGCCGGCGCGGCGCAATGGACGGCGAACTTCGTCATCACCATCACCTTCCCGATCCTGCTCGCCGGCATCGGCCTGGCCAGCGCCTACGGCATCTACGCCGTCGCCGCGCTGCTGTCGGTGGTTTTCGTGATCAAGTATGTCGACGAGACCAACGGCAAGGAACTCGAACAGATGCAGGGATGATTAGCATGGTGGACGCGTCCCGCCGAGATGTTTTCAAGATGCTGCTGGCCGGTGCGGCGGCCGCGCCGTTTTCGCTCAGGGCAGCCGCCGCCGTCGCGTGTGGCCCCGGCCACGGGACGGCGGCCCGCCGGCGGACCGGCATCGAGGGTCAGCGTCGCGCCGATCTGGGCAATGGGACCTATCTGAATCCCATCGTGGCCGGCGATCACCCGGATCCGACCATCCTCAAGGATGGCGACGACTACTACATGACATTCACGCCCTTCCAGGCGTGTCCCGGCCTGGTCATCTGGCATTCCACGGATCTGCTCAACTGGACGCCGTTGACGGCGGCGCTGAACAAGCCGCTAGGCAACGTCTTTGCGGTGGACCTGTGCAAATGCCAGGGCAAATACTTCATCTATATCCCTGCCGCCGCCGACGGCGGGGACTGGTCGATCCACGTGATCTGGGCCGATCACATCGAAGGCCCCTGGAGCGACCCGATCGACCTGAAGATCGCCGGATGCATCGATCCGGGGCATGTGGTGGGCGAGGACGGGAAGCGCTACCTGTTCGTCAACGGCATCCGCATGATCCGGCTCACCGATGACGGACTGGCCACGGATGGCACACTCGAACATGCATACACCCCCTGGCGATATCCGCAGGACTGGGCGGTGGAGGATTTCGCGCCCGAAGGCCCGAAGCTGATTCGCCACGGAGGCTGGTTTTATTTGGTCAGTGCCGTCGGCGGTACCGCCGGTCCACCCACCAGCCACATGGTGATCGCGGCGCGATCGCGATCGGTGCATGGCCCGTGGGAGAACTGTCCGCATAACCCACTGGTGCGTACGCAGTCGGTGGACGAGCCATGGTGGTCGCGCGGCCACGCCAGCCTGGTCGAAGGGCCGGCGGGTGACTGGTGGATGGTGTATCACGGCTACGAAAACGGCTTCCGCACACTGGGTCGGCAAACCCTGCTGGAGCCGATGGAGTGGACCGCCGACGGCTGGTTCCGGGCCACCGGCGGCGACCTTTCGCGGCCCTTGCCGAAACCGCGCGGTGGCGCCAGCAGTCCGTCGGGGCTGGCACTCTCGGATGACTTTTCACACAACAAGTTCGGTGTGCAGTGGAGCCTTCACGACCCCGGCTCGAATGGGATGCGACGGGTGCGCCATGACGCGGGCGCACTGCATCTGGCGGCCAGCGGAACCTCGCCCGCGGACAGCACGCCACTGTGCTGCATACCCGGCGATCGCTCCTATGTCGCGGAAGCCGCCCTCGACCTGGTCGGCAATGCCGAAGGCGGCCTGCTGTTGTTCTACAGCCCGAAGGCCTTCGTCGGCATCGGGTTCTCGCCGCGCGAACTGAAGACGTTCGAATACGCCGGCGAGCTGCCCTGGATGCGCGCGCCGATGCCGACCTCCCGCGTACGCATACGGTTGACCAATGACCGCAACGTCATCACCTTCCATCACTCCCACGACGACGGCAAGAGCTGGGTCCAGCACGGCCTGCGCATGGAAGTCTCCGGCCTGCACCACAATGTCTTCGGAGGTTTCCTCGGCTTGAGGATCGGCATCTACAGCGCGAACGAAGGCAGCCTTGTGGTCCGCGACTTCACGTACCGCGCGATCGAACTGAGCTGAACGAATGGCCGGGTCCGCCGATGATCGACGTCGATGCCTGCCGGCCGATCGTCGTGAGGGGCTGAACCTGTTGCTGGCGATCCGGATCGGCAACAGCTGCCCTGCATCGCGTCGCGGCTGTTTTGCTGGCATGCAGCACGATACGGTTGCAGAGCGCGGCATCCGCCGCCGATCAACCGCGGTCGCGCTGCGCGCTGCGCAGCTGATCAAGACGGCGAGTCGCGCGACCACGGATTCCCCAGCGTCGGCGCGTGGTTTCGACCC
Source organism: Rhodanobacter terrae (assembly GCF_042657005.1). NCBI lineage: Bacteria > Pseudomonadati > Pseudomonadota > Gammaproteobacteria > Lysobacterales > Rhodanobacteraceae > Rhodanobacter > Rhodanobacter terrae. Next base: position 20,544 of record NZ_JBHSNG010000032.1, on the reverse strand, counting down.
CATCGACGCGCGTGTCCGCTTGCCTGCACACGCCCGTGGCGGGATCGCGTCGACTCCTTGCAAATGACGACCGCAGAGGCGGAACAGCCGGAATCGCCGCTGTTTTGCGGCGAACGCAAAAGAAGAAACGTGAGTCGCGCTGGACAATTTCGTAATTGCGCCCCTGCACCCGCCACCGCAGCATGCAACGCGTAACGCATCGCCGAGACCGTATGGCGTGTTTCCGAGAGAAACGGGGTGGTGCGTCCGCAAGAGTCATCCGGGGAACGCCGTTGCAGCTGGAGCCATCGTCGATGCGCCAGCCCGCAATGAAGGTCCCGCGATCAGCGAACAATCATTGGGAGGGGCAACAGGTGAACGATCGGTCCAGCAACAAGGTTCGGCAACAGACATCCGTGCAGCTGCGGCGCACGGGTCTTTCGATGGCCATCGCGATCAGCGTGGCGATGCTCTACATGCCGGCACAGGCATGGGCACAGCAGACCACGCCCGCCGCCACCGGCAGCCAAGGCGCGGAGCAGGCTGTCGCGTCGAAGGCGGCCGCCAGGAAGGCCAAGGCGGACCAGAAGAAGGCAGCGACCCAACTCGGCGCGGTCGTGGTGACCGGCATCCGCGCATCAGTCGAGAAGGCGCAGGACATCAAACGCGACGCCGACACCTTCGTCGATTCGGTATCCGCCACGGACATCGGCGCCCTGCCGGATCGCAGCGTCACTGAAACCCTGGCGCGCATTCCCGGCGTCACCATCGACCATTTCCTCTCCCAAGGCGATCCGGAACACTTCTCGGCCGAAGGCAACGGCGTGCAGGTGCGCGGCCTCACGCAGGTGCGTTCCGAATTGAATGGCCGCGACATCTTCTCCGCCAACGGCGGGCACGCCCTCAGCTTCCAGGACGTGCCGTCGGAACTGATGTCCGGCGTCGACGTCTACAAGAACCAGACGGCCGAGATGATCGAGGGCGGCCTGGGCGGCACGGTGAACCTGCGCACCTTCATGCCGTTCGACTTCCAAGGCCAGAAGATCGCCGCGTCCGTCAGCGAGAACTACGGCGACTTCGTCAAGAAGTACAAGCCGTCCGCTTCGGTGCTCTACAGCAATCGCTGGCACACCAGCCTAGGCGACATGGGCTTCCTCGTCGACGTCGCCGATTCGCGCCTGGCAACGCGTACCGATGGGCTGTTCGTGCGGCCGTTCTTCAAGAACGCAAGTGGCACGTGGGTGCCGCGCGGCGCCGATTGGCGCACCTTGCTCTACGATCGCAAGCGCGATGGCGCCTATCTGGCCTTCCAGTGGCGCCCCAGCAACAATCTTGACCTTTACGCCACCGCATTCCAGAGCAAATACCACGAAGTCTGGAACGAGGATGCGATCTTCGTGAGCAACGACCCGACGAAGGTGATGGTGGACGCCAGCCAGCCGAGCCAGGTCAATGGCGGCGTGTTCCAGTCCGGTCGCCTCACCCAGGACGGCGGCATGCCGATGGGCACCGACATCCGCGCATCCAACAGCCACTCCAAGACCACGGACTTTTCCACCGGGATGAAGTGGCGGCTGGGCACCAGCACCGAACTCGCGAGCTCCTTGCAGTTCGTCAAGGCCACCACCAACAGCCTGGATTCCACGGTGGCCCTGGGCACCAACGTGCCCTACATCGACGTCGCCCTGAACGGCAGCAACCCGCCGCACATCGGCGTCGATTCCGCCTTCACCGGGAACCCCGCCAATTACTACTGGGGGTTCACCATGGACCACCAGAATCAGAACTATGCGAAGGAATTGGCTTGGCGCGCCGACATTGACCACACCTTCGTCGATGGGTTCGTGCAAGGGGTGAGGGGGGGCGTGCGCCTGACCAACCGTAGTGCCGACAACATCGATACGGGCTACAACTGGAAGCCCGTGTTCCAGACCTGGATGCAAGGCTGGGCGCTGCCCAGCGGCGCATTGCCTGGCCTCAACTTGAACGGCACCGTAAATACCAGCCTGGTGCACCTGGACACGTTCAAGAACTTCTACAAGGGCGACGCTGGCATCCCGGGCGCATTCTATGCACCGGTGCCGTCGACCGCGCTGGGTTACCCGGGGAGCTATGCGGACATCCACAATGCTGCCATCCCGTATTACATCGGTGGCGGCTACAACGTCCCGTACCAGCCCACGCTGCTCGATGCCGCGCACACCAATCTTCAGCACGAAAAAACCTACGCGGCGTATGCCATGCTCGACTTCGGGGTTGACGATATCGGCCTGAGCGGCAACATCGGCGTGCGTGCGGTGAAGACCAGGAATGCCAGCCAGGGCTTCCTGGTGTATCCCAACCAGGCGTTTGCGCCTTATCTCGGCACGGGCCAGTCCGCTCCCATCAGCGCCCGCAACGAGTACACCGACGTCCTGCCCAGCTTGAACGTGAAGTGGGAACTCGCGCCGAACTGGATCACGCGTTTTGCCTTCTCCAAGGCGGTTGCGCGGCCGGACTTCAGCCAGATGCAGGCCTATCAGATTCTCAGTGCCGCCGTGCTGTCGGGCTATACGCCGCCGCCCGGCACTACCACCCTGCCGCTCGACAAGCTGACGCTAACTAGCAGTTCCAACAGCAATCCGTACCTGACGCCGATGAAGGCCAACCAGTTCGATCTGTCGCTGGAGTGGTACTTCGACCAGGACCGCGGCGGCATGGCCTGGATCAACCTGTTCCACAAGGGGATCAGCGACTATTTCCGCAACGAGTCGCACTTTGTGACGTATCCAGGTGTCGACGGCAACAGCTACCAGTACCTGGTCACCCGTCCGGTGAACGTCGGCAAGGCGACCATCGATGGCGCGGAAATCGGCTGGAACCAGTTCTTCGATTTCCTGCCGGTCAAAGGCTTCGGCATGTCGGCGAACTACACCTACATCCGAAGCAGGACCCATGTGCCGAACGACACGACGGCGGTGCCGGTGGATACGGATGGCTCCGGATACGGCAGCCTGCCGGCGGATGGCCTGTCGAGGGATTCCCTCAATGTCGCCGGCTTCTACGAGCACGGTCCGTGGCAAATCCGGCTGGCCTACAACTGGCGCAGCCAGTATCTGCTGTCGATCGGTCCGAATGGCTACAACGGTACCGACAACAGCATTCCGTGGAAGCTGCCGGTATTCGCCGATGCCTACGGGCAGCTGGACGGTTCGATCTTCTACGCGTTCAACGAGCACGTGAAGCTCGGCCTGGAGATGAACAACCTCAACAACGCCGAACAGCGCACGATCATGGATCAGAATGCATCCGGCAAGCACGTCACTTCCTGGTACGTGAACGATGCCCGCTATGCGCTGACGCTGCGCGCGACGTTCTGATCGTGCAGTGCCTGAGCCGTCGCATGTTCCGGCGGCTCATCCTCGGGACGCCATGCAGGCTCGGTACCGGCATCGCCTGGGCATCGACCGCAGCTGCGGCCGTCCACCACTACACCCTTGCACATCGGTGGCGCCGGCTTTGTAGGAGCGCACCCTGTGCGCGAACCCCGTCGCGGCATCGCACCGGGCTTTCGCGCACAGGGTGCGCTCCTACGGGTGCCGGAAGCCAGGTTATTCGAGATTCCCAAGAGGGAAGCGGAATGAAACGATTCGTGCCTGGCGTGCTCTGCGCACTGCTGTGCCAAATGGCTGCCGCATCCGTCGTCGTGAAGGAAATCAGCTATCGCGGCGACGATGGCGGTCCGGCGCCTTTGCCGACGCAATATCGCAATCCGGTGCTGGCGGGTTTCTATCCCGACCCATCCGTCATCCGGGTCGGTGACGATTTCTACCTGGTCAACTCCACATTCGGCTACTTCCCCGGACTGCCCGTCTTCCACAGTCGGGACCTGGTCGACTGGACGCAGCTCGGCAATGCGATCGACCGACCCGGCCAGATCAACTATGGCCACGGTGAATTGACCGGCGGCTTGTTCGCCGCGTCGATCAGCCACCACGGCGATACGTTCTACATCACCAATACCTGCTTCTACTGCGACAAGGGCAACTTCCTTATCACGGCGAAGAATCCCGCCGGGCCCTGGTCAAACCCCGTCTGGCTGGGCTTCGAAGGGATCGATCCGTCGCTGTTTTTCGACCAGGACGGCACCGCATGGGTGGTGAACAACGGCATGCCTCAAGGCAAGCCGCGCTACGAAGGGCATCGCGCGATCTGGATCCAGCAATTCGACGTCGCCTCGATGAAGATGATCGGGCCGCGCAAGGTGCTGGTGGATGGCGGCGCGAAACCCGCCACCCAACCGCAATATGTCGAGGGCCCCCACCTGTTTCGCCGTGGCGGCTATTACTACCTCAACACGGCCGAGGGCGGTACCGGCGAACAGCATGCCGAGATGATTTATCGCAGCCGCAAGATCACCGGCCCCTACGTGCCGTGGGATGGCAATCCGATCCTGACCCAGCGCGACCTCGGGCCCGGCCGGCGGCACCCCGTGACATCGACGGGGCACGCGCAGCTGGTCGAGTTGAAGGATGGGTCCTGGTGGGCGGTATTCCTGGGAACACTGCCGTATCGCGGTAACCAGTACAACCTGGGCCGCGAGACCTTCCTGCTGCCGGTGACCTGGCATGATGGCTGGCCGGTGATCCTGCCGCACGGCAAGTCGGTTCCCATGGTGGAACGGCGACCTGACTTGCCGCGAGAGCCTCAAGCGCTGCCGATCAGTGGGCCTTTCCATTGGACCGAGCGCTTCCGTGCGCCGACCTTGCCCATGCAGTGGATGACGCTCCACCCTCCCCATCAGTCCTGGTATGCCACCGGCCGCGAAGGCCTGCGTATCCAGCCGTCGGCGGTGCCGCTGGGCGACGACACGTCCGGCCAGCCAGCCTACATCGCGCATCGCCTGCAGCATCACCGGGCCACGATCGATGCCTGTTTCGACGTGCGTGACATGGCTCTGGGCGAACAGGCGGGGCTCGCCATGTTGCAAAACGAAACCCATTTCTATGCGGCGGGCATCGTCCGCCACGGGTCGGGCGAGGTGCTGGAGTTGTATCGGCGCGCGAGCAAGGACGATCCGCTTGCGGGTGCCGCGCTCGGCCATGTCGACTTGCCCGGCAAGGCCACCGCTGTCTCCATCCGTTTCAAGGTGGATGGTCCGCGCCTGGACGTCTTTTACGCCGTCAACGCCGGCGGCTGGCACGTACTGCTGCGCGGGCTGGACGCCAGCTTGCTGAGCGCCGCAACGGCAGGTGGTTTCACCGGCGCCACGTTTGGCCCCTACGCCTATCTGCAGTCAGCGGCCAGCGCCGGCTCGCAGAAGATACATGGTGATTGAGCAGCATCGTGGTGCGCGGCATGGCGGCGACGATGCCGCCATGCCGCGCGGCGTCGTTGAAGACTTCAACCGCGAATGGCAGCGTAGAAAGAGAGGTGATGCTGGCCGAAGGCAGGCCACAAAGGCGCCAAGACCGTGGTCAACGGCGAGCTGCACCGAACGAACTGCCGAGCTTGTCGAAGCACGCTCTTGCGAAGCGCCATCGAGTGCCGTCGCGCTCAAGAGCGGCCACCGTTTCCGTGGTAACGAAAACTTGGTGGACCGGTGGGAAGCGCGGGCCGTTGCAAGTATCCGACGAGAGCAAACGGCCGCCTATTGCGGCAAGTGCAAAAGAAGAAACATCAGGCACTCTGGCCAATTTTGCAATTGCATCTCTGCGCCCACAACCGGAGCATGCATGTTGCACGGTTCAGACCATGTGGCGCGTTTCAGGGCAAAGCAGGTCGTGCGCATGGGCGAGCCATTCCGGGAACGTTGTTGTCGCCCAGGCCATCGCTGGCGAACGGGTCGACATGTTCAAGTCCCGCGGTCAGCGAACAATCATCGGAGAGGAGCCAAGTGAACGACGGGTTCGGCAGTACCGCGCGACAAGATGTACATGCCAGCTCACGGCGCTGGTGCGTGTCGCTGACTGCCGCGTCGAATCCGCGCCATACCGGGCGGGCTGGCAAATTCGGTCTTCACACACTCCCGCATGACGGGCAGATCAATGACCGCGTGCTGAGCGTGAAGGCCCGGATCGACAACCCTGCTCCTCGCCCATCTGCCGGCAACCCGTTCCCTTGCGGGTTGCCGGCCCGCCTTGGCTGACGACATGATGCGCCTTCCAAAACCGACCACCACTATTCGTCTGGTTTCCCGCGGCCTGTTGCTGCTCTGCCTGTCTGCATCGCTGCCGCTGGCTGCGCAACGGGTTTCCTATGCGTGGCACAACGTGCGCATCGGGGGTGGCGGCTACGTCAGCGGACTGGTCTGCCATCCCGCCGAGCGGGGCCTCTGCTACGCGCGCACCGACGTGGGTGGCGCGTATCGGTGGGACCGGGCCAGCGCGCAATGGGTGCCGCTGACCGACTGGCTCGAGGCACGCGATGAAAACCTGTTCGGCATCGACAGCCTGGCGCTGGATCCTTCCGATCCCGAACGCGTCTACCTCGCCGCGGGCACCTATACCACCCTACAGGCGGGCAACGCCGCCATCCTGCGCTCGCACGACCGTGGCCACCACTTCGAGCGCACCGACCTGCCGTTCAAGCTGGGCGGCAACGAACTGGGCCGCGGCAACGGCGAACGCCTGGCGGTGGATCCGAACGACGGCCGCGTGCTGTTCCTCGGCTCGCGCGACGCCGGCCTGTGGCGCAGCGGAGATCGCGGTGCGCACTGGGCGAGAGTGGACGGCTTTCCATCGGTCGCGATGTCGCCGTCCGCCAGCGCGCGGAACCACTGGCGCACGCAGCCCATCGGCATCGTGTTCGTGGTGTTCGAGCCGGCCGGCGGCCGGCGGGGCGGGCCGACACCGGTGATCTACGCCGGCGTCTCCACCCGCGATACCAGCTTGTTCCGCTCCACCGACGGCGGCCGCAGCTGGAGCGAGGTTCCGGGCCAGCCCAGGGGTTTGCGCCCAAGCCATATGCATCGCGCCGGTGATGGCAACTACTACCTCAGCTATGGCGACCAGCCGGGCCCGGACACCATGAGCGACGGCGCCGTGTGGCGCTGGCAGCCCGCGAGCGGCCGCTGGACCGACATCACGCCGGTGTCGAGCAAAAGCACCCCATCGGGTTTCGGCTGGGGCGATGTCGCGGTCGATCCGTCCAACCCGAACGTGCTGATCGCCAGCACCTTCCACCGCTACGAGCCGCACGACCTGCTGTTCCGCAGCACGGACCGTGGCGAACACTGGAAAGAGATCTTCGCGCGATCCTCGTTCGATCACGGCGCAGCCGTCTGGACGGCCGAACACACGCCGCACTGGATGAGCACGGTGGTGATCGACCCGTTCGATCCGGACCATGTGATGTTCGTCACCGGCTACGGCATCTGGGCTTCGCGCGACATGCGCGCCTTCGACAAGGGCGGCGCGGTGCACTGGTGGTTCCAGGATCGCGGCCTGGAAGAAACCGTGCCGCTGGGCCTGATCAGCCCGCCGCAAGGCGCGCATCTGCTCAGCGCGGTGGGCGATCTGGACGGCTACCGCCACGACGATCTCGACGTCGCGCCGCTGCAGTTCCAGGCGCCGCCGCGCTACGCGAATGCCGAGAGCATCGACTATGCCGGCCAGCGGCCTGCGGTGATCGTGCGCAGCGGTTACCTGCGCGAGCCTTTCGGGCCGGCGGTTCGCGCTGCCTGGTCCGGCGACGGCGGCCGGCACTGGCAGGCATTCGCCAGCGAGCCGTCCCAAGGCGAGGGTGGGGGCGAGGGTGCGGGAAGCATCGCACTGGCCGCGGATGGCCGCAGCGTGCTGTGGGCGCCGGATCACGCGCAGCATGTCTTTCTGACCCGCGATTTCGGCAAGCACTGGCAGGCAGCGCAGGGCTTGAACGGGCACATGAGCGTGCTGGGCGATCGTGTCGATCCCCAACGTTTCTACGCGTTCGACAGACATGCCGGCGCGATCTTCGCCAGCCGCGATGGCGGCGTCACGTTCGCGCCGATCGGGGGCGCCCTGGGCGATGCCGCGCGCGGACACGACCAGGTGCAACTGCAGGCTGCGCCGGACACTGCCGGCGTGCTGTACCTGGTCGCCCGCGACCTGCCCCTGCTGCGCGGAGACGATCGGGGCCAGCTGCAGCAGCGCTTGCCCGGTCTGACCGGCGTCGACGCCTTCGGTTTCGGCAAGCCCGCCGCAGGCAGCTTCACGCCAACGCTGTTCGCGGCCGGAAGACAGGACGGCCTGCAAGGCCTGTTCCGTTCCGTCGATGGCGGGCGGCACTGGCGGCGCATCGACGACGATGCGCATCGCTATGGCCGGATCAGCCATCTCACCGGCGACCCGCGCGTATTCGGCCGCGTGTATTTCGCCACCGGCGGGCGCGGCATCGTCTACGGCGAGCCGGTGGAGTCCGCTCCATGAAGCCCTTGTACCTGTCCGGCGCGCTGCTGCTGGCGCTGCTGTTGCCGGCGGCGGCGCAGGCGAAGCTGGAACTGCCGCTGATGTTTTCGCAAGGTGCCGTGCTGCAGCGCGACCTGCCCATGCACGTGTGGGGCTGGTCGACACCGGGCGCGCGGGTCAGGCTCGCTTTCGACGGCGCGCACGCCACCGCGGTAGCCGATGCGAAGGGCCGCTGGGACGCGACGCTGCCACGCCATGCGGCGGGCGGGCCGTACCGGCTGGACGTCGATGACGGCAGCGAACACCGCGCCGTCCGCGACGTGCTGGTAGGCGACGTGTGGCTGTGCTCGGGCCAGTCGAACATGGAGTTCATGGTGTCGGAAGGGCGCGACGCGGCGGCCGAGGAGGCGAAAGCGAACGACTCTTCCATCCGCCATTTCAAGATACCGAACAGCGCGTCGGTGCAGCCGCAGCAGCGGCTCGCCGGCGGCAGCTGGGTAGCCGCCAGTCCCGCCACGGTGGGCAAGTTCTCCGCCGTCTGCTGGTTCTTCGCCAAGGACATGAAGGCGCGCACCGGCGTGCCGCAAGGCCTGATCAACAGCAGCTGGGGCGGCAGCAGCATCGAGGCCTGGACGGACGCGCGCACCGGTCACGTCGATCCCAGGGAACTCGTCGCCAGGCTGAAGCAGGAAAACGCCGACGAGGAAGCGAAGCTGGCGCAGACGCGCCAGCGCCTCGCGCGCTGGCCGGCGCAACACGGCGATGCGCTGGACGCCAGCGGCAAGCCGGCCTGGGCCGCCGAAAAAACCGACGAGTCCAGCTGGGCGACCATCGCCGTGCCGGCGTACTGGGAAGGCGCCGGCTATTACGGCATGGACGGCGTGGCGTGGTACCGCACGCAGTTCACGCTGAGCGCCACCGAAGCGGCGCAAGGCGTGACGCTGGGCCTGGGAGAAGTCGACGATTCCGACCGCAGCTACGTCAACGGCCATCTGGCGGGCGAAACGGAAAAACAGTGGAACCAGGCGCGCGTCTATCGCGTGCCGCCGGCGTTCCTGCATGCGGGCAGCAACAGCATCGCGATCCGCGTCGACGACCTGGGCAATGGCGGCGGCATCCATGGCGATGCCACCGAGCTCTATGTGCAGCCGGCCGGCGGTACGCGGCGCCCGCTGAGCGGCAAGTGGCGCTTCCGCCCCGCCGAGGTGCGCCTGGTGGCCACCGAGAACCGCAACGTGACGCCCACGCTGCTCTACAACAGCATGATCCATCCGTTGCTCGGCTATCGGCTGCGCGGCGTGCTCTGGTACCAGGGCGAGGCCAATGCGCTGGCCGGGCAGGCGATGCCTTACCACGCCCAGTTCAAGGCGATGATCGCGGCGTGGCGGGCGGACTGGAAGCAGCCGCGGCTGCCGTTCCTGTGGGTGCAGCTGGCCAACTTCAAGAGCGGCGGCGACACGGCGCAGAACAGTCCATGGGCCGAGCTGCGCGAGTCGCAGTCCGCCGCGTTGTCGCTGCCATACACCGGCCAGGCGGTGACCATCGACATCGGCAATCCCGACAACATCCATCCGACCGACAAGCAGGATGTGGGACACCGGCTCGCGCTGGCCGCGCGCCGCGTGGTGTTCGGCGACGCGGTGGTGGATGCCGGACCGACCTTCCGCAAGCTGCGTGTCGAGACGGGGAACGCCATCGTGTCCTTCGACACGCAGGGCGAGCCGCTGGCGGTGCGCGGCGGCGGGAACGCGCCCGGCAACGCGGTGAATGGCTTCGAGATCGCCGGCGCCGATATGCGCTACCAGCCCGCGCAGGCGCACATCGACGGCGACCGCGTGGTGGTGTCCAGCGACGCCGTCGCGCATCCCGTCGCGGTGCGCTATGCGTGGAGCGACAACCCGGACCAGGCCGACCTGGCCAATCGCGACGGCCTGCCCGCCGTGCCATTCCGCAGCACCGCTTCGCCATGAGGTTGCCCATGCGCCCACCGCTGTTTCGATACCTGGCCTGCACCTTATTCGCCGCCGCCTTGTCATGCGCCGCACGCGCCACCGAGGCGCCGCGCATCGTCGATCGCGACGGTCGCCACGCCTTGATGGTGGACGGCAAGCCATTTCTGGTCCTCGGCGCACAGGTCAACAATTCCAGCGGCTGGCCGCAGATGCTGCCGCAGGTATGGCCGGCGATCGATGCGCTGCACGCCAACACCGTGCAGGTGCCGATCAGCTGGGGCCAGATCGAGGCGAAGCAGGGCCAGTTCGATTTCAGTTTCCTCGACACGCTGCTGACCCAGGCGCGCGAGCACAACGTGCGGGTGGTGCTGCTGTGGTTCGCCACCTGGAAGAACAACGGGCCCAGCTACGCGCCGGCCTGGGTGAAGCTGGACAACCGGCGCTACCCGCGCGTCGTGAAGAAAGACGGCTCGACGCTCAACTCGCTGTCGCCGTTCGGCAGCGCCACGCTGGAGGCCGACCGCAGTGCGTTCGTGGCGTTGATGACGCACCTGCGCAAGATCGACGGCGACCGCCATACGGTGATCATGGTGCAAGTGGAGAACGAATCGGGCAGCTACGGCACCGACCGCGACTACTCGGCCGCCGGCGACCAGCTGCTGCAGTCGCCGGTGCCGGCGGCGGTGCTGCAGAAGACCGGCAAGGCGGCCGGCAGCTGGAGCCAGGTGTTCGGCAAGGATGCGGCGGAGTATTCGTTTGCGTGGGCGGTCGCGCACTACATCGGCGAAGTGGCGGCTGCCGGCAAGGCCGTCTACGACCTGCCGATGTACGCGAACGCGGCGCTGCGCGATCCGTTCCATCCCGGTCCGCCGGGCAGCTATTCCAGCGGTGGCCCCACCGACAACGTGCTCGGCATCTGGCGCGCGGCGGCACCGTCGCTGGACTTCGTCGCGCCCGACATCTACCTGCGCGAATACCCGAAATACACCGCTGTGCTGGGCCGCTATCGCCGCGACGACAACGCCTTGTTCGTCGCCGAAACCGGCAACGACACGGCTTATGCGCGTTATGTCTTTGCCGCGCTGGGCCAGCAGAGCATCGGCTTCTCGCCGTTCGGCATGGACTACACCCGGTATTCGAACTGGCCGCTGGGCGCGAAGACGATCGACGCGGACACGATCAAGCCGTTCGCCGCCAACTACGAGCTGCTGGCTCCGCTGGGCAGCCTCATCGCCGGGCTCAGTGTCGAAGGCAAGGTATGGGGCGCGTCCGAGCCGGACAGCATCCACGAGCAGACGCTGGACCTGGGCGACTGGCGCGTGCACATCGGTTACGGCCAGCCGCAATTCGGCATGGACCCGCCCAAGGGCAACGAGCAAAAGCTGGGCGGCGTACTGATCGCCCAGCTGGGCAAGAACGAATACCTGGTGACCGGCTATCACGCGCGGGTCGACTTCATGCCGGCCAAGGGGCGCGACGGCGTGCGCTTCCTGCTGGAGCGGGTCGAGGAAGGCCGCTACGAGAACGGGCAGTGGCATTTCATTCGCGAGTGGAACGGCGACCAGACCGACTACGGACTCAACTTCACCAGCCAGCCGCAGGTCCTGCGGGTCACGCTGGCCACGTATTAAAGGACGCAGCTTGTGCGCATGAAACACCGGTCCCCCATATTGCCAGCCATCTTGCCAGCCATCCTGTCGGTCATCCTGCTGGCATGCCTGGGCCCGATGCTCGCCCATGCCGCCGTGCCCACCGCCTCGGGCCCGGTCGCGGACTCGCCGGCCGTCGAGCAACGAGTGAATGCGATGCTGGGCAAGCTGACGCTGGAACAGAAGGTCGACCTGATCGGCGGCGTCGACAACATGTTCATCCGCGCCGAGCCGGCCGCCGGCCTGCCGCGCATGCAGATGTCCGATGGCCCGTTCGGCGTGCGCTCGGTGGGCCCGTCCGCCGCCTACATGGCCGGTGTGGGCCTGGCCGCGTCGTGGGATCCGCAGCTGGCGCAGCGGGTGGGCGAGGCGATGGGCCGCGATGCGCGCGCGCGCGGCGTGCACTTCTTCCTCGGCCCGGGCGCGAACATCCATCGGGCCCCGCAGAACGGCCGCAACATGGAGTACTACAGCGAGGATCCGTTCCTGGCCGGCAGCATGGGCGTCGGCTTCATCGACGGCATCCAGAGCCAGGGCGTGGTCGCCACCATCAAGCATTTCGTGGCCAACAATTCCGAATACGACCGCCGCCACCTGGACACGATCATCGACGAACGCACCTTGCGCGAGATCTACCTGCCCGCGTTCGAGATGGCGGTGAAGGACGCGCACGTCGGTGCGGTGATGAGCAGCTACAACCTGGTCAATGGCGACTACCTCAGCGAGAACCGCACGATCAGCCACGACATCCTGAAGCGGGAATGGGGCTTCAACGGCATCTTCATGTCCGACTGGGGCGCTGCCCACGACGGCATCAAGGCGTTCAACGCCGGCCTCGACCTGGAGATGCCGTCGGCCGAGGCGATGACGCCGCAACTGCTGCTGCCGCAGCTGAAGGACGGCAAGCTGTCGCAGGACGTATTGAACGACAAGGTGCGCCGGATCCTGCGCACGGCGGTGCGTTTCGGCTTCCTCGACCGGCCGCAGAAAGATCTGTCGCTGCCGCTGTTCAGCCTCGACAACGATTCGGTGGCGCTGCAGTCCGCGCGCGAGGGGCTGGTGCTGCTGAAGAACGAGCACGACGTGCTGCCGCTCGATGCGGGCAAGCTCAAGACCATCGCGGTGATCGGTCCCAACGCTTTCCCCGCGATCTCCAGTGCCGGCGGCAGTTCGCACGTCGATACGTTCGAGGCGCAGAGCGTGCTAAGCGGCATCACCCATCAGCTGGGCGACAAGGTGCGCGTGCTGTACAGCCGCGGTCTGCCGTCCGCCGACGAGGTGTTCAAGCAGTCGGTCTTCGTCGGCCCGGACGGCGGCCAGGGCCTGCAGCGGCAGACCTTCGCCAACGGCGATTTCCAGGGCAAGCCCGCCGAATCCGGCGTGGACGCGCATGTCGACCAGTGGAAGCCGGAGCTGTGGACGACGTCGGCGACCGAGCGCAAGAGCATCCGCTGGAGCGGCCGCTTCGTGCCCGCGCATGGCGGCAAGTACCTGTTCCTCACCGCCGCCGCCAGCCTGGATACCTACCAGTTGTTCGTCGACGGCAGGAACGTGATCGAACAGCCGCGGCGCGAAGGCCAGGCGCCGCTGTACGTCACGCTGGACCTGGTCGCCGGCAAGCCGGTGACGATCCGGCTCGACTACAAACCCGACGTGAGCTACAGCCGCATGGGCCTGGGCGTGATCGCGCTGGATCAGCTGATCTCGCCGGACGCCAGGAAGATGGCGGCGATGGCGGATGCCGCCGTGGTCGCGGTGGGCTTCGATCCCACCTCCGAGAGCGAGGCGTTCGATCGCACGTTCCAGCTGCCGTGGGGCCAGGAGGCGCTGATCGAGGCGGTGGCGGCGGCCAACAAGAAAACCGTGGTGACGGTGAACTCCGGCGACGCCTACGCTACCGACGGCTGGCTGGCCAAGGTACCCGCGCTGCTGCAGAGCTGGTATCCCGGCCAGGAGGGCGGTCGCGCGATCGCCGAGGTGCTGTTCGGCGCGCACACGCCGGAAGGCAAGTTGCCGATCAGCTTCGGCCGCGAGTGGAAGGACAACCCCACCCACGATTTCTATGACGCCCCGCCGCACCCGCCCGGCAGCAACCCCACCGTGAAGTACGGCGAGGGCGTATTCCTCGGCTACCGCTGGTACACCTCGTATCCTAAGAAGGCGCAGCCGCTGTTCGCCTTCGGCTACGGGCTTTCCTACACCACCTTCGCGTTCGCCAACCTGCGGCTGTCGCCGGTCGCGGCGAAGGCCGGCGACACGGTGAGCGTGTCGTTCGACGTGACCAACACCGGCCGGTGCGCCGGTGCCGAGGTGGCGCAGGTCTACGTAGGCGATCCGTCGGCCAGGGTGGCGCGGCCGGCGCGCGAGCTGAAGGGGTTCCGCAAGGTGCGGCTGCAGCCGGGCCAGACCGGGCACGTCACGCTGACCCTGGATCGCCGTTCGTTCGCGTACTACGACGTGAAGCACCATGCATGGCAGGTCGACCCGGGCCGTTTCAAGGTCTACGTCGGCGACGCCTCGAACCATACCCCGCTGTCAGCCGACCTGACGCTTGGAGACTGAATCATGTATCGCATTTCCATGAACATGCTGGCCGGCCTGCTCGCCATCGCCCTGGTATCCGGGTGCAGCGGCAACACCGGTGCGCACCAGGCCACGGCACCCCATGACAGCAGCGCGGCGCAGGCGAAATTCCGGCAGATCGCCGATGGCGTGATCGTCGATACCGGCGGCGCGGCGAAGCAGGTTCGCCTCGAAGTGGTCGGCGACAGGATCATCCACGTCACCGCGATTCCCGGCGGCGGCTTCGACCTGCCGGCCAGCCTGATGGCGGTGAAGAGCGGTGGCGACAAGCAGTTCAGCGTCAGCAGCGATGCCGGCCACGTGCGCCTGAAAACCGCCGCGATCACCGCCGACGTGGCGACCGCCACCGGCGCCGTGCAGTTTCTCGACAAGGACAGCAAGGTCATCCTGGCCGAGCAGCCGAACGGCCGCACGTTCACGCCGGTCGCCGTGCAGGGCCAGTCGTTCTACGCGGTGCGCCAGCAGTTCGCCTCGCCCGACGACGAGGCGTTCTATGGCCTGGGCCAGCACCAGAAGGGCACGATGAACTACAAGGGCAAGGACGTCGAACTGGCCCAGCACAACATGGACATCGCGATCCCGTTCGTGGTGTCCAGCCGCCACTACGGCCTGCTGTGGGACAACAACTCGATCACCCGATTCGGCGATCCCCGCCCGTACCAGATGCTGGACAAGCAGCTGAAAGTGTTCGACGCCGACGGCAAGCCGGGCGGCTTCACCGCGAACTACTACGTCGACGGCAAACTCAGGCTCAGCCGGGTCGAGTCGGAGGTCAACTACGAATACCTCAAGGATCTGACGCACTGGCCGGACCAGCTCAAGGACAGCAAGGGCATCACCGGCGGCCCGGGCCAGACGGTGGAGTGGAAAGGTGCGGTGGCGTCCGACGTCGCCGGCCTGCACAAGTTCCGCCTGTACGCCAGCGGCTATTTCAAGCTGTACGTCGACGACAAGCTGGTGCTGGACGACTGGCGCCAGAGCTGGAACCCGTGGTACCGCGATTTCTCCGTGGCGATGAAGCCCGGCGAGAAGCATGCGATCCGCATCGAGTGGACACCGCAGTCGGGCTACATCGCGCTCGATCACCAGGACCCGCTGCCGGCGGCCGAGCAGAACGAGCTGTCGCTGTTCTCGGAGCTGGGCCATGCGGTGGACTACTACTTCATCGACGGCAGCAACCTGGACGACGTGATCGCCGGCTACCGCGAGGTCACCGGCAAGGCGGTGATGCTGCCGAGCTGGGCGTACGGCTTCTGGCAGAGCCGCGACCACTACCTGACCCAGGACGAATTGCTCGGTGTGGTGAAGCGCTACCGCGAGCTGAAGCTGCCGCTGGACAACATCGTGCAGGACTGGCGCTACTGGAAGGACGACGCCTGGGGCTCGCACCAGTTCGACAAGACGCGCTTTCCCGATCCCAAGGGCATGATCGGCCAGGTGCATGCCGAACACGCGAACCTGATGATCTCGGTGTGGCCGAAGTTCTATCCGACCACCGCGAACTACAAGGAGCTCGACGCCAAGGGCCACATGTACCGCCGCAACGTCGAAGCCGGCGCCAAGGACTGGGTCGGCCCGGGTTATCTCAGCTCGTTCTACGACCCGTATTCGGCCGAGGGACGGCAGATCTACTGGCGGCAGATCCGCGAGAATCTCGGCGACCTCGGCGTCGATGCATGGTGGATGGACGCCACCGAGCCGGACATCGAATCCAACCTCGACATCGACGAGCGCAAGCTGCGCATGGGCCCTACCGCGCTGGGGCCGGGCGCCGCGTTCTTCAACTCCTACTCGCTGATGACCACCACGGCCGTCTACCAGGGCAGCCGCGCGTCGTATCCGGACAAGCGCGTGTTCATCCTCACCCGCTCCATGTTCGCCGGCGAGCAGCGCAACGCGGCGGCCGGCTGGAGCGGTGACGTGGTGGCGCGCTGGAGCAACCTGCGCGACCAGATTTCCGCCGGCATCAACTTCTCGCTGTCGGGCATCCCCAACTGGACCACCGACATCGGCGGCTACGCGCTGGAGACACGCTACGAGAAACCGGACGCAAAGAATCTGCAGGAGTGGCGCGAGATCAACCTGCGCTGGTTCCAGTTCGGTTCCTTCATGCCGCTGTTCCGCTCGCACGGGCAAGGCGTGAACCGCGAGATCTTCAACCTCGCGCCGGTCGGTTCGGACGTCTATGACGCGCTGGCCTGGTACGACAAGCTGCGCTACCGCCTGATGCCGTACATCTACACGCTGGCGGCCGACACCTACTTCCGCGACGGCACCATCATGCGCGGCCTGGTGATGGATTTTCCGAACGACGCCAAAGTGCGCGACATCGACGACGAGTACATGTTCGGCCCGGCCTTCCTGGTCGCACCGGTGACCGAATACCAGGCACGCAGCCGCGACGTCTACCTGCCGGCCGGCAGCGGCTGGTACGACTTCTACACCGGCAAGCGCTACGAGGGCGGCAACACGATCAAGGCGGACGCGCCATTGGAGCGCATGCCGCTGTTCGTGCGTGCCGGCGCCATCGTGCCGATCGGCCCGGCGATCCAGTACACCGGCGAGAAGCCGGACGCGCCGATCACGCTGACCGTCTACACCGGCGCCGACGGCACGTTCTCGCTATACGAGGATCAGGGCACGACCTACGACTACGAGCACGGTGCGTACTCGCGCATCCCGCTCAGCTATGACGAGGCCAGCGGCACGCTCAGCATCGGCAAGCGCGAAGGCAGTTATCCCGGCATGCCGGTGACACGACGCTTCAACATCCGCTGGCTTTCCGGTCCCACGCCGACGGCGACGGATTTCGATGCCAAGGCGGAGCAGGGCGTCGACTACACCGGCGAGGCGATCACCGTCCGCAGGGACAAGCAGGCTTGATGAACATCAGTGCGCCGCGAGCGGAATTGATCGGCCTGGACTGGGGCACCACCAGCTTGCGCGCGTACCTGCTGGACGAGCAGGGCGGAATCCTGGAAACCCGCGCACGCGACTGGGGCATCCGCCGGCTGCCGCCCGGTGGCTTCGATGAGGCGCTCGATGATGTGCTGGCCGGCTGGCCGGAGTGCCCGCTGCTGGCCTCGGGCATGGTCGGCAGTCGCGACGGCTGGCGCGAGGTGCCCTACGTCGACTTGCCGGCCGGCCTCGACGCGGTAGCGCGCGCGCTCGATTTCGTCGACAGCGCCGGCGGCCGGCGCCTGCAGCTGATCCCGGGACTGCGCCACGGCCCAAGCGCCGACGTGATGCGCGGCGAGGAAACCGAGATCTTCGGCGCGCTCGCGCTGCAACCGGCATTGGCGGTGCGCTCGGCGCTGCTGCTGCCGGGCACCCACAGCAAATGGGTCAGCGTGCGCCACGGCCGCGTGGTGGATTTCACCACCAGCATGACCGGCGAGCTGTACGCGGCGGTGCGCCATCACACCATCCTCGGCGCCGGCCTCGGCGCGGAAGATCCGCCGATCGACCACGAGGCCTTCCTGCGCGGCGTGACAGCCGCGCGCGACAGCGGCGCGGCCGGTGCGCTGAGCCGGTTGTTTTCGGCGCGTGCGCTGGTGCTGGCCGGGCGGCTCGCGCAGCAGGCGGTGCCGGACTATCTGTCCGGCCTGCTGATCGGCGAGGAGCTGCGCGCTGCGCTGGCGGCCGGCCGGATCGACCACGCCACGCCGCTGCAGCTGATCGGCAACGCGCCGCTGTGCCACCGCTACGCCGCCGCGGCCAGCTGTTTCGAACTGGGCATGGCGCTGCCGCCGCCTTGCGCCGCCGCGCTGGGCCTGTGGCAGATCGCGCGCAGCGCCGGGCTGACCGCGGCCGCCTTGCCGCAACCACGTTTCCACGGAGCGAAGCTGTGATCGGCCCATGGCTGCAGGCATGGGCATCGCAGATGCAAAGAGCACAATCATGAAGATCACCCGATTGACCACCTTCCTGCTGCCGCCGCGCTGGCTGTTCCTGCGCATCGATACCGATGCCGGCATCAGCGGCTGGGGCGAGCCGCTGGTCGAGGGGCGTGCGCACACCGTGGCCGCCGCGGTCGAGGAATTGTCCGACTACCTGGTCGGCAAGGATCCGCGCCATATCGAGGACCACTGGAACGTGATGTATCGCGGCGGCTTCTACCGCGGCGGCCCGGTGCTGATGAGCGCGATCGCCGGCATCGACCAGGCGCTGTGGGACATCAAGGGCAAGGACCTGGACGTACCGGTGCACGCGCTGCTCGGTGGCCCGGTACGCGAGCGCATCCGCATCTACTCGTGGATCGGCGGCGACCGTCCGGCCGATACCGCGAAGGCCGCCCGCGAGGCGGTGGCGCGCGGGTTCACCGCGGTCAAGATGAATGCCAGCGAGGAAATGCAGTACGTCGACACCCACGACAAGGTCGAACGCGTGCTGGAAAACGTGCAGGCCGTGCGCGAGGCAGTCGGTCCGCACGTGGGGCTGGGCCTGGATTTCCACGGCCGCGTGCACAAGCCGATGGCCAAGGTGCTGATGCGCGAGCTGGCGCCGTTCAAGCTGATGTTCATCGAGGAGCCGGTGCTGTCCGAACACCTCGAATGCCTGCCCGAGCTGGCCGCGATCTCGCCGGCGCCGATCGCGCTGGGCGAGCGGCTGTATTCGCGCTACGACTTCAAGCGCGTGCTGCAGATCGGCGGCGTCGACATCATCCAGCCCGACCCGTCGCACGCCGGCGGCATCACCGAGACGCGCAAGATCGCCGCCATGGCCGAGGCGTACGACGTGGGGCTGGCATTGCATTGCCCGCTGGGCCCGATCGCGCTGGCCGCGAACCTGCAGCTGGACGCGATCTGCCACAACGCCTTCATCCAGGAGCAGAGCCTGGGCATCCACTACAACGCCACCAACGATCTGCTCGATTACGTCAGCGATCGCAGCGTGTTCGCCTATGCGGACGGCTTCGTGCGCATCCCGCAAGGCCCGGGCCTGGGCATCACGGTGAACCAGGCCTACGTCGACGAGCGGGCCGCCATAGGCCATCGCTGGCGCAACCCGATCTGGCGGCACGACGACGGCAGCGTGGCGGAATGGTGAGCGCGACGACGACGTGCGCCGGCCGAACCCATCCCGCCACGAACCCATCAGCCACCTGCATCCGCAGTTGCCGAACGCATTCCGAATCCCGGGAGAATCCATGAACGTCATCGCCGCAACCGCCATCCTGCGACCCAGAACCACCGTCATCTTCACCTGCGTGCTGGCCGCGCTGGCCGGGCTGATGTTCGGGCTGGACATCGGCGTGATCTCCGGCGCCACCCAGTTCATCCAGGCCGAATTCGGCATCTCCGACCACATGATCGAGTGGATCGTCAGCGCGATGATGCTGGGCGCCGCGCTCGGCGCGCTGGCGGCCGGCTGGATGTCCGCCGCGCTGGGCCGCAAGCGTTCGCTGATTCTCGGCGGCGTGCTGTTCGTGCTCGGCTCGCTGCTGAGCGGCGGCGCGTGGTCGCCGGAGACGCTGGTCGCGGCCCGGCTGATCCTCGGCCTGGCGATCGGCATCGCCACGTTCACCGCGCCGCTGTACCTGGCCGAGGTGGCGCCGGAGTACATCCGCGGCGCGATGATCTCGCTGTACCAGCTGATGATCACCATCGGTATCCTGGTCGCGTTCCTGTCCGATACCGCACTCAGCTACAGCGGCAACTGGCGCTGGATGCTGGGCATCATCGCGATTCCCGGCGCGCTGTTCCTGCTCGGCCTGTTCATGCTGCCGGACAGCCCGCGCTGGCTGATGATGCGCGGACGCCGGCAGCAAGCCACCGACGTGCTGCTGAAGCTGCGTGGCGATGCCTTGCACGTGGCGCGCGAGGTAGCCGACATCGAAGAACAGCTGAAGACGCCGCAGCTCGGCTGGCACCTGTTCCTGGAGAACCGCAACTTCCGCCGCTCGGTGGGGCTGGGCGTGCTGCTGCAGGTGATGCAGCAGTTCACCGGCATGAACGTGGTGATGTATTACGCACCGCGCATTTTCGAAGGGATGGGCTACAACACCGAATCGCA
>NZ_JBHSNG010000031.1:0-41068 GCF_042657005.1 Rhodanobacter terrae | reverse complement strand
GGTTGCCGACTACAACAACGAGATCCCTCACGACAGCCTCGACGGGCTGACGCCCGCCGAGTTTCGGATTCAAAACGATCCGGCGACCTCTGATTTAGCGTGGCACTGATTTACGGGGAGTCGACACCTTCACTCCGCATGTCGGCATGCTTGCGCTTGATATAGGCACGCATCACGTCAGCGTTGAATTCAGGGTGAAACTGTGCGCTGATGGCACTTGGACCGTAGCGCAGCAAATGGTGTGGATCTCGCGCCGAGCTGGCCAGCACGGCAGACCCGGATGGTGGTTCGAGCACGCTTTGTTCGTGCGTGGTGTGCGCACGAAAGCTGGAAGGCAGCGTGCGGGCCAATGGATCGTGCGCGGCGGTGGGCGACAGCGCAATCGACTGCGTGCCGATTTCGCGGCCGCCGGACAGGTAGTCGACACGCCCACCCAGCGCATGCGCCATCAGTTGATGGCCGTAGCAGACACCGAACAGCGGCAGATCGACATCCATCGCATCGCGAATCCAGCCGGCGGTGCGCTCGCTCCATGCCGCGCGCTCGGTGACCATGGCCGCCGAACCGGTGATCATGGCGCCGGCGATTTCCTGCGGCGGCGGCAGCGATTCACCTGCTGCGACATCGACAATCCGCAACTGCTGCGCGTGCAATCCTGCGCCAAGCCGGAACCAGTGGGGAAAGTCGCCATGACGGGCGCGAATGGTATCCGGCGCGCGGCCGGTGCGTATGATCAATACAGGCTTCATGCAGGGACTTTGTGGCGGGTTATTTGGACGTCTTTACGGCTGAGTATCGTCGAACGCATCGATAGGCGGCAAGACAGTGAGAATTTCCTGCACGGTGGTCAGCCCGGCAGCTACCTGGTCGGCAGCGGAAATGCGCAGCGGGCGCATGCCCTCGGACAGCGCTGCCTGACCGAAGCCGCTCAAATCGAGCTGGGCCGAAATCAGTCCACGCAAACGGGGCGACAACTTCATCATTTCGTAGATGCCGGTGCGCCCCATGAAACCCGTGTTGCGACACTCCAGGCAGCCGACCGGCTCGAACACCTGTTGCGGCAGCGATATCGTCCAGCCGTGAGTGAGCACGGTCCACGCCTGTGGATCCTGCGTCGTCGCCCGCTTACAATGAGGGCACAGCGTGCGCACCAGTCGCTGTGCCACCACGCCGGTCAGGGTGGACTGGATCAGATAATGCGGCACACCCAGATCGAGCAGTCGGGTGACCGCGCTCGGCGCATCGTTGGTGTGCAAGGTGGACAGCACCAGATGGCCGGTGAGCGAGGCCTGCACTGCCATCTGCGCGGTTTCCAGGTCGCGGATCTCGCCGACCATGATGATGTCCGGATCCTGGCGCAGCAAGGTGCGTACACCTGCGGCGAAATCCAGATCGATTGCGGCATGCACCTGCATCTGGTTGAACTCGGGCGAGACCATCTCGATCGGGTCTTCCACCGTGCACACGTTGAGTTCCGGCGTGGCCAGATGCTTCAGCGTGGAATACAGCGTGGTGGTCTTGCCTGAGCCGGTCGGGCCGGTGACCAGCACGATGCCGTGCGGCCGCTCGACCATGCTGCGCCAGTTGGCGCTCTCGCCGGGCGAGAAGCCGAGCTGGGCGAAGTCCTTGACCACCAGGTCCGGATCGAAAATGCGCATCACCACCTTTTCGCCGAACGCGGTGGGCATGTTCGAGATACGCAGCTCCACTTCGCGGCCGGAAGCGGAGCGGGTCTTGATGCGGCCGTCCTGCGGGCGGCGTTTTTCGGCCACGTCCATGCGCGCCAGGATCTTGATGCGGGCAGTGACCGCGGTCATCACCGGCGCGGGCAGCTCGAACACCTTCTGCATGATGCCGTCGATGCGAAAGCGGATATGCCCGGTGTCGCGACGTGGTTCCAGATGGATGTCCGAGGCGCGTTGTTCGAACGCGTACTGCAGCAGCCAGTCGACGATGTGCACCACGTGGCGGTCATCGGCGCCGACCTCGCCGCTCTTGCCCAGTTCGACCAGTTGCTCGAAGTTGAGAATCGCCGCGGAACTGTCGCTGCCGGTCTTGGCGTCGTGCGCCAGCTGGATCGAACGCTGGACGCCGTAAAACTCCTGCAGGTAGCGGTTGATGTCGACCGGGCTCGCCACTACACGCTTGATGTCCCGCCGCAGCATCTGCGCCAGATCGGGAGCCCAGCCCGCATCGAACGGTTCACAGGTGGCAAACGTCGCCTCGCCCGGCGCGACCGCGATCGGCAGGATCCGGTGGCGCTTGGCGTAGGCATGGCTCACCACCTGGGTCACCGAGGCGACATTGATCTTCATCGGATCGATTTTCAGGTACGGCAAGCCGGCGTGACCGGCCAGCCATTCGGTCAGGCCCTCCAGACTCAACGGGCGGCCGGTGCCGTGCTGGTTCGGCAGCTTGGCGTTCGCGATCAGCACCAGCGGGTGCAATTCCACGGTGCTGCGCCCGGCGCGCGCGCCCATGCGCACCTGCTTGGCGTCTTCGGCGAGCAGGTAACCGTCGACCACCAGCGCGGCCAGCAGATCGTCCAGTTCCAGGCGGCCACGGCGGCCCAGCAAGGATGCGATTTGTGGTGATGCAGCCATCCGGATGTACCCCCGTGTTGCTTTCGCCGGCCCTCGACCCAGTGGGAAAGCAAGCAACGGCTATACTAACGCGCTTTACCCAAGGTCACGGAAAGCCATGTCCGCGAGTACCTTCCAGGATGTGATCCAGACCCTCAACCGCTACTGGGCGGCGCAGGGTTGTGTGTTGCTGCAACCGCTCGATACCGAAGTCGGCGCCGGCACGTTTCACCCTGCCACCTTCCTGCGCGCACTCGGCCCCGAGACGTGGGCGGCGGCCTATGTTCAGCCCTCGCGCCGGCCCACCGACGGCCGTTACGGCGAGAATCCGAACCGCCTGCAGCATTACTACCAATACCAGGTGGTGATGAAACCGAATCCGGAAAACATCCTCGATCTGTACATCGGCTCACTGAAAGAGCTCGGTCTCGATCCGCTGGTACATGACTTGCGTTTCGTCGAGGACAATTGGGAATCGCCGACGCTGGGCGCGTGGGGGCTGGGCTGGGAAGTGTGGCTCAACGGCATGGAGGTGACCCAGTTCACCTACTTCCAGCAGGCTGGCGGACTCGAGTGTCGCCCGGTAACCGGCGAGATCACCTATGGCCTGGAGCGGCTGGCGATGTACCTGCAGAACGTGGACAACGTCTATGACCTGGTCTGGACCACCGGCCCGCGCGGCACGGTGACCTATGGCGACGTGTTCCATCAGAACGAAGTCGAGCAGAGCACTTACAATTTCGAGTACGCGAATGTACCGCAGCTGCTGCGATGGTTCGACGTCTGCGAGGCCACCGCAAACCAGCTGATTGCGGCGAACCTGCCGCTGCCTGCCTACGAGCAGGTCATGAAGGCCAGCCACACCTTCAACCTGCTCGATGCGCGCCGTGCGATCAGCGTCACCGAGCGCCAGCGCTACATTCTGCGCGTGCGCACGCTGTCGCGCAGCGTGGCCGAAACCTATGTGGCACAGCGCGAGAAACTCGGTTTCCCGGGCCTGAAGCAAGTGAAGGAGCTAGCCCATGGCTGAGCACAAGCCGCTGTTGATCGAACTGGGCACCGAA
Organism: Rhodanobacter terrae; assembly: GCF_042657005.1. Taxonomy (NCBI): domain Bacteria; kingdom Pseudomonadati; phylum Pseudomonadota; class Gammaproteobacteria; order Lysobacterales; family Rhodanobacteraceae; genus Rhodanobacter; species Rhodanobacter terrae. The sequence continues at coordinate 37,422 of NZ_JBHSNG010000031.1, read as the reverse complement.
GAACTGCCGCCCAAGGCGCTGGACGAACTTTCCGCGGCCTTCCTGCGCGGCATCTGCGATGGTCTGGCCAAGCGCGGGGTCGTGGCCGGGCTGGATCTGGCGCAGGCCTATGCGTCCCCGCGTCGCCTGGCTGTTTATATCCCCGGTGTCGCGACCGCCCAGCCGGCACAAGCGATCGAGCGCCGTGGCCCGGCACTGAATGCCGCGCTCGATACCGAGGGTCAGCCGTCCAAGGCGCTGCTCGGTTTTGCGCAATCCTGCGGCGTCGAGGTCGGGCAACTGGAAAAGCTGGAAACCGACAAGGGAACGTGGTTCGTCTGGCGCACGCTCAAGCCCGGCCAGGCAGTGGCGTCGCTGTTGCCTGAAATCATCGATGAAGCGCTGAAGGCGCTGCCTATCCCCCGGCCGATGCGCTGGGCCGATCACGACTACAGTTTCGTGCGTCCGGTGCATTGGCTGGTAGTCCTACATGGCGCCGAGATCATCGATGGCGAAGTGCTGGGTTTGCGTAGCGGCCGCAAATCGCGCGGCCATCGTTTCATGCACCCGCAGCCGGTGCACGTAGCCGATGCGGACGGTTGGCTGGATGCGATGCGTGCCTCCAACGTATTGGCCGATCCTCGAGAGCGACGTGAGCGCATTCGTGCGCAGGTCGCGCAGGCGGCCGAACAGACCGGCGGCGTGCCGCGACTGGATGACGCGCTGCTCAGCGAGTTGGCAAACCTCACGGAATGGCCGGTGGCGATTGCCTGCACTTTCGAGCGCGAGTTCCTCAGCGTGCCGCCTGAAGCATTGGTCACCACCATGGTGGCGAACCAGAAATTCGTGCCGGTGTTCGATGCCGATGGCAGGTTGACCGAGCATTTCATCGGCATCGCCAACATCGACAGCAAGGATCCGCGCGAGATCCGCAAGGGTTACGAACGGGTGATACGGCCGCGCTTCGCCGACGCCAAGTTCTTCTGGGACGAGGATCTGAAGACGCCGCTGGCCAGCTACCAGGAACAGCTCAAGAGCGTCACTTACCAGCAGGCGCTGGGCAGCCTGTGGGACAAGAGCGTGCGTGTGGCCGAGCTGGCGCGGATCATCGCCAACCGGGTCGGTGTCGACGCCGCTGCGGCCACTCGCGCCGCGAGCTTGAGCAAGTGCGACCTGCTGACTCGCATGGTCGGCGAATTTCCCGAGCTGCAAGGCGTAATGGGGCGTTATTACGCCAGCCATCACGGTGAATCGGCGGAAGTGGCCGAGGCGCTGGACAGTTACTACCAGCCGCGTTTCGGCGGTGATGCCATCGCTGCCGGCAGGCTCGGGCAGGTACTGGCCGTGGCCGAACGGCTGGACACCCTGGCCGGCATTTTCGCCATCGGCATGAAGCCGGGTGGCAACAAGGACCCCTTTGCCCTGCGCCGTGCCGCCCTGGGCCTGGCGCGAACCCTCATCGAGGCCAGCCTGGACCTGGACCTGCGCGGCAGTCTGGTCGAAGCGCTGGAGTTGCTGCCCGACAGCGCGCTGGCGGCGGGGCTGAAACCCGGCAAGGACGGCAAGCCGCCTGCCCTCAATGCCGGCCAGCGGCGGGCCATACTGCTCGATGAGCTGTATGACTTCGTGCTCGACCGTCTGCGCGGCTACTACGCCGAACAGGGTTTCGACAATGCGCAGTTCGAAGCCGTGCTGGCGGTGCAGCCGCGCAGCCTGGCCGATTTCGACCGGCGTCTGCGCGCCGTGGCCGAGTTTGGCCGTCGTCCGGAAGCGCTCAGTCTGGCAGCCGCCAACAAGCGCGTCGCAAATATCCTGCGCAAGCAGGCCGAGGAGGTCGGCACTACGGCCGTCGGCCGTGTCGTCGACGTTGCGCATTTCGAGGCGGATGCCGAGCGCGAACTGGCCGATGCGCTGGCTTCCGCACAGCGCGACACCGCCGAAGCACTGGGCGCCGGCGACTACGCCGCCGTGCTGGCTCGCCTGTCGCAACTGCAGGCGCCGGTGGATACGTTCTTCGACAGTGTACTGGTCAACGCGGACAATCCCGCCGTGCGCGCCAACCGGCTGGCCCTGCTGGGGCAGTTGAAGGCACAGTTCAGCGCCATTGCCGACATCGCCCTGCTCTGAACAGGAACCACAAAAAACGCGGCAGCCGCCATGGCTGCCGCGTTTTTTGTGGGTGCATGCACCGGATCAGGTGGTGCCGCGCTCCTTGCGCATCCGCTCGGCGAGCTGGTGATTGAAGGTCACCATGGCGATCGGGTCCACATGGGAGCCACCGGGGCTGAGGATTTCATAGAGCTGCGTCAATAGATCCGTGTTCTCCGATAGTCGAAGCTGACTGCCGGCCAGACTCAGTTCCGACTGCAGGATCTGCACGGCGGCGTTCAATCGCTGGGCGTCGACAGCAGCGCCCGCAGCATGGTCATCGATGCTCGTCCGATAGTGCGATCGGTGCGAGGTCATCTTTTCCGAACTGTGTTGGTCATCCAGCGCAGGAATCGAGGTGTCGGCCTGCAGCGTACCCTCGCCCGCCACCAGCCAGACCAGTGAAATACCCAAGGTGCGTGCCAGCGTGACGCAACGCGCGCGCGACGGGTCGGTGTTGCCATCGCGCCAGCTGCGCACCACACCTTCGGAGAAGCCGCACATTCTGGCGATCTCCGTGGCGCTTCCTACGCGCTGGATCAGCAATTTGATGCGATCGGCAAATGTTCCCGTGCCTTGCGGGTTAGTGGTTGTCTGCGTGCCCATCTGAGATGCCGCCATGTGCAGTGTGAGGAGGACAGCGTGAGCTTACACACAAGTCAGGCGAATAAACTTTCGAAATGAAGTTACGAAAGCGTTGACGCTCGCGATTTCTTGAATTAACGTCGTAATAACTTGCGTTGCAGCTGGCGCAGGAACGTACATTAAATCATGTGGCCGGACAGAGCTAGGCGTGCCGTTTTGGGTCGCCGCCGTTCGATGTCTGAACATTTAAAAAGTTCATGTGCCCGGACGTCTTAGGGCTCAACTTCGGGGAGTTACCAAAATGAATTCTCATAACAATGTGACAGGAAACCAGTGCCGTCACGCAGCCTTGGCAATCGGTCTAGGGCTAAGCCTGGGTTTGATTAGCACCGGCGTGCTGGCGCAGGATGCCCAGAGTGGTCAGGCAGCAGATAAGGGTCAGGCCAAGGAGCTGTCTACCGTCACGGTCACCGGTTCGCGTATCCACAGCGTTGACGTGGAAACCGCCCAGCCGGTATTCACCATGACCCAGGCCGACATCCAGAAGACCGGCCTGGTCAGCGTGGGCGACATCCTGGCGAACCTCACCGTTGCCGGTGCGCAGACCTTCAGCAAGGCCGCCGTGCTTACCTCCAACCCTGAGCAGGGTGGCCAGTACGTCAACGTTCGCAACCTCGGCGAACAACGCACTCTAGTGCTGGTCAACGGCAAACGCTGGGCGTCCAGCCTGGCTGGTTTCACCGATATGTCGACGATCCCGGCCTCGCTGATTGAGCGTATCGATGTCTTGAAGGATGGCGCGTCGTCGATCTATGGTTCCGACGCCATCGCTGGCGTCATCAACATCATCCTGAAAGACCGTTATTCCGGTGCCGAGGCCTCGGCTTACTACGGTCAGAATCAGGCCGGTGACGGCACCAAGGATGCTTACTCGTTCACGATGGGCGCCAGCAACGAGAAAAGCTCGCTGGTATTCGGCGCCAACTACACCAAGGAAGGCCCGATCTGGGCTAACAAGCGCAAAGACACCAGCTACACGTACGGTCCGAACCATGCCACCGACGGTCTGAGCGGCACGGGTCCGTGGGGCCGCTATCGCCACGTTTCGGCCTACGGCACTGCTGCAGGGCCCAGCAAAGTCCTGAACCATACGGGCTCTTACGACGGCGTGGGCGTGGGCGCGGATTCGCGTAACCCGGCCGAATATCACACCGGCTTTGACGGGGTCAATGATTACTTCAATCCGACACAGCAGATGAATCTGGCTGGTTCCAACGAACTGAAGTCGATCTTCACCAGCGGTCGCCATCAGATCAACGAATACGTGACGTTCCGGGCTACTGGCATGTACTCCCAGCGCGATAACACCCGCCAGATTGCCGGTTATCCGCTGAACAGCCTGACCCAGGCCACCAATCCGGTCTATATAAGTCCCTACAGTTACTACAACCCTGAGCCGGGCAACCAACTGTTCTTTTATCGTCGTACCATCGAGATTCCGCGTATCACGAAGAACAACGTCAAGTCGTATCACTTCGACGCCGGCTTCGAAGGCTCATTTGATGTGGGCAGCCGGGCATGGAGCTGGGACATCGGCACCAACTACAACAGATATGACGTAGTCGAGCGCGGGTCGGGCAACCTCAACCTGTCTAACCTGAAGCAAGCGCTGGGTCCATCGTTCCTGAATGCTGCTGGTCAGGTGCAGTGTGGTACGGCCGCTAGCCCGATCGCGTTCACCCAGTGCGTACCGTTCGATATCCTGGGCGGTCCTTCGGCGTCAACCCCGCAGGCGCTGGCCTACATCAATAGCCTGAGCCAGAGCACGCTGCAGAGTGTGTCAAAGGAATACACCGCTAACATCACCGGTGGCCTGTTCGACCTGCCTGCCGGTGAAGTGGCGTTTGCAGCCGGCTATGAGCACCGTAAGATCAGTGGCTTTGATCTTCCGGATCAACTCTCCGCCTCCGGCAAGACCACCGATTTGGCTGGTGGCGCTACGTATGGCAAGTACGCCACCAACGAAGCTTACGTCGAGTTGAACGTTCCGGTGTTACGGGATCTGCCGGGCGCAAAACTGCTGTCGGTCGACGTTGCCAGCCGTTATTCGCACTACAGTAACTTCGGCAGCACCACCAACAACAAGTACAGTTTCCAGTGGAAGCCGATCGACGACTTGATGATGCGTGGCACCTATGCAGAAGGCTTCCGCGCGCCGACGCTGGACGATGTATCCGGCGGTGGTTCGCAGTCGTTCGACTTCTACACGGACCCGTGCGACACGCGCTTCGGCGCAGCCGCGACTAGCGCCGGAGTGGCTGCGAAGTGCCAGGCCCAGGGCCTGCCGGCGAACTTCCGCCAGCTCGCCACGACCGGCCTGCCGATTTCGGCACCAAACACGCAGAGCACCTCAGCGTTCAACGCCGGCGTAGGCAACGCCAACCTGACTCCGGAAAAGAGCGTGAGCAAGACCGCCGGCGTCGTCTACAGCCCGCAGTGGATACCGGGTCTGGACGTGAGCACCGACTGGTACAAGATCAAGATCACCAACGTGATCACGGCGGTCAGCGCCAACTACGTGCTGAACCAGTGCTACCTCGCCAACTCGGCGACCTACTGCAGCCAGTTCGGTCGTGACCCAGGTACCGGTCAGGTGGTTGGCCTGAACCGTGGCAACATAAACATGGGCATGCTGTCGACTGAGGGCTGGGACTTCGGTGCGCACTACCGCCTGCCGGAGTTCGGCTACGGCAAGTTCACGGTCAACCTCGACGCGAACTACCTGAGCGCCTACGACACCCAGAGCACGGCGGACGCCGACGTGGTGGGTTCTGCTGGCACCTGGAGCTTGCCGCGCTGGCGCGCCAACGCCGGCGTCGATTGGTCAATGGGCGACTTCGGTGCGAGTTGGGGTCTACGTTATTACGGTGCATTCCGCGATTACTGCTGGGAGGCGGACGTGGAATGCAACCAGCCAAACTACGAGGGCAAGAACTGGGGTACTGGCGCCAACCGCAAGGGTGCCATTGTGTTTCACGACATCCAGTTCCGCTACAACACACCTTGGAACGGCAGCGTCCAAGTGGGCGTGAACAACGCGTTCGACAAGAAGCGTCCGATCACCTACTCGGTAGGCAATAGCAGCGCCGCCTCCTACGACCCGGCGCTGGACATCGATCGCTACTTCTTCGTGCGTTACATCCAGAAGTTCTAAGCTTTATCCAGCCTTCTGGTGCGTATAGCCGGGGTCTCCGCGAGGGACTCCGGCCCTTTTGTTCTTCGCGTAAATCGAGTGCGAATGGAGTAGCGGGCTATAGAGAACCCGATCGCCGCGCACGTTGTCGGCGGGTATCGCGGGTGGTCCGTCAAAAGATCACTTACCGCCAACCGCACAACGGCGTCTTGAACGCCGGCAAGAACCCGCGAGCCGCGAAAGACGGCCGCTTCAGTATCCGCAGCTCCCGTTGTGCCAAACACTTCTCCATGACAATAATCCCCTCGGACAATGAAGCCTGACGGATCGACGCGACCACTCCTTTTCAAGCATACCGCATGAGCCAATTCGCACTGCTGGGCAAGCGGCGCTTTGCGCCGTTCTTCTGGACCCAGGCGCTGGGCGCGTTCAACGACAATGCATTTCGCAATGCTCTGGTGATGCTGGTGGCGTTCCAGATGGGGCTGGCCGACCACACCGTGTCGCTCTATACCAACCTGGCGCCGGCGCTGTTCATCATCCCGTTCTTTCTGTTCTCCGCCACCGCCGGCCAGCTGGCCGAGAAGTACGAGAAGAGCCGGATCATCCGTTACGTGAAGCTGTTCGAGATCGGCGCAATGATGTTGGCCGCGTACGGCTTCTATACGCACCATACGACGCTGCTGTTGATCGTGCTGTTCATGATGGGCATGCATTCGGCCACGTTCGGGCCGATCAAATACGCGATCCTGCCGCAGGCGCTGAAGCCGGAAGAACTGGTCGGCGGCAACGGCCTGGTGGAGATGGGGACGCAGATGGCGATGCTGGTAGGCATGATCGCTGGCAACTCGCTGATGCTCGTGGCCGGGGTCGGACCGTTGCTGGCGTCGGGCGCCACGATTGCGGTGGCAGTCACCGGCTACCTGATCAGTCGTCGGATTCCGTCTGCGCCGGCGACTGCGCCGGAGCTCACTTTCAACTGGAACCCTTTCAGCGAAACCGCGCGCGTGCTGGCGATCACCCGCGCCGACCGCGCGGTGTTCAACGCGGTGCTGGGCATTTCCTGGTTCTGGTTCTTCGGCACGGTGCTGATCGCGCAGTTGCCGATCTACACGCGCGAGACGCTGGGCGGCGACGGTTCGGTCAACACGCTGGTGCTGACCTTGTTCTCGATCGGCACCGGTGTCGGTGCCCTGCTGTGCGAGCGGATGTCGGGCCGGCGGGTGGAGATCGGACTGGTGCCGCTAGGCGCATTCGGGTTGACCGCGTTCGGCGTCGACTTGTACTTCACGAGGCACGGCATGGCGTCAGCTCGTGGGCTGGACTGGCTGGCGTTCCTGCGGGCGGCGGGCAGCTGGCGCATAGCGCTCGACCTCACTCTGATCGGCGTGTTCGCCGGTTTCTATGTGGTGCCGTTGTTCGCTTTCGTGCAGGCACGTGCGCCGAGCGAGAAGCTGTCGAGGATCATCGCCGGCACCAACATCTTGAACGCGCTGCTGATCGTGCTGGCCGCCGGCTTCGGCCTGGGGTTGGGCGCGCTCGGCATGGATGCATCGCAGATCTTTCTCGCCGCCTCACTGCTCAATGTGCTGGTGGCCTGGTACATCTTCACTCTGGTGCCCGAGTTCATCATGCGCTTCATCACCTGGGTGCTGGTGAACACGCTGTATCGGGTGCGCGTGGACGGCGTGCAAAACGTTCCCGAAGAGGGGGCGGCGCTGCTGGTGTGCAACCACGTCAGCTTCTTGGATCCGCTGTTGCTGATGGCGAACCTGCGACGGCCGGTGCGCTTCGTGATGTATTACAAGATTTTCAACATCCCGCTGCTGCATTTCGTGTTCCGCACCGCCAAGGCGATCCCGATCGCGGGTTACAAGGAAGATCCGGCGGTGCTGCAACAAGCTTATGACGCGATCGACGAGGCGCTGGCCGCCGGCGAGGTGGTCTGCATCTTTCCGGAAGGCGGGCTGACCGGCGACGGGGAAATCGCGCCGTTTCGTGCAGGTGTCGAAAAGATCCTGGCGCGCCGGCCGGTGCCGGTGATACCGATGGCGCTACGCGGCCTGTGGGGTAGCGTGTGGAGCCGGCGCGACTCGATGTTGCGTCGGGCACGCCTGCCGCGGCGTTTCCGAGCGAGGGTGGAATGGGTGGTCGATGCGCCGTTGACGCCGGAGCACGTTACGGCGACGACACTGGAGGCGCGGGTGCGCGAGCTGCGCGGTGAACTGGCGTAGCGCCGTTCGAGCTCTCAGCTGAGCCAGCCGCCGATCACGATCAGCGCCACCACGCTCAACCACGCCAGCAACGCGCGCAGCAAGGCGCTGCGCAGGCGCAACAGTTCCCCCAACGGATCGCTGTGTTCCTCGGCATAACCGTCACCGGCCTCGATGTCGATCAGTACGTCGGCCTGCGCCGCGGCACCAAGAAAGCCCGGCTCGCTGCTGTACCAGCTGGTGGGCGCGGCCTGGTTGTGCCAGCGCCGCCAGGCGCCGATCACGGCGTCCCAGTGGCCGACGACCGCCAGTGTGAAAGTCAGCAGCTGGGCCGGCAGCCAGTCCAGTGCATTGGCCACGTAATGGGCCGCGCTGCGGCCGCCCGGGTCCAGTTGCAACGAGTCATTGCGTGCCAGCGTCTGCGCCAGCCGGTACAACAGCGCGCCGACCGGGCCGAGCAGGAAGAACCACAGCAGCACGGCGAATCGTCGGCGCAACGCGGCGTAGGCGATCGCCACGCCCAGAGCCGGTGCGTTCCATGCAATCGGAGAGCCATCGTCGGCCAGCGTCTGCGCCGCGGCCTCGCGGCTGACCTCATCCGGAGCCCCCAGAATCGCTTCCAGGTCGGCTTCGAATTCGCGCGGACCGAGGCAGTAAAGCAAGACAGCCAGCGCAAACAGCAGTTGCGGCAATCCACCCAGCGGGGTGTGGCCGAGTAACCACCACATCAGCGCACACAACACCGCCGGCAGCAGCAGGGTCAGTACCACGCGACCGCTGCCGCTGGTGTCCGCCAGTTGCGTCACCCAGCGGCGAAACAGGCTGTCGCCGCGCCAGCGTGCGAGCTGCGGCATGACATGCAGCAGGCCAAGGGCGATGAGGGCAGTAAGCAGACTGATGGCCATGACGGAATCAACTCGCGAGCAGTCGGTGCATTGTATGCGAGGGATCGCTCATTCCGCAGGCCGGCCTCGATGAGCGCGACGGGCGGCCGTGCCGGACCGGGATCAGCCCGAAGGGCCGGCCGCGGCCAGCTCATCCAGATCCAGCCCGGCGCGTTGCTGCAGCCAGTACGCCAGCAACCGATACGACACGGACAGCGCGGTGGATGGCACGAAGCTGCCTTCGGCGATGCCGTCGACGATCTGCTGCGGCGTGAACCAGCGAGCGTCTTCCAGTTCGTGATCGCGCATGTCGATGCGGCGCGACACCGCGGTGGCGATGAAGCCGACCATCAGCGAGGCCGGCATCGGCCACGGCTGCGAGGAGTGATAGTGCACTTCATCCACGATGACGCCGGCTTCCTCGGCCACTTCGCGGCGCACCGCGTCTTCCAGCGATTCGCCCGGCTCGACGAAGCCTGCCAGCGTCGAATAACGCCCGGGCGGCCAGCCGGCCTGGCGTCCCAGCAGGCAGGCGCCGTCGTGTTCGACCAGCATGATGACGGCGGCATCGGTGCGCGGGAAATGCAGGCGCGCGCAGTCCGGGTTGGTGCATAGCGCGCGATGTCCGGCGGCGACCAGTTGCAGCGGCGCACCGCAGCGGGCGCAATAGCGCGTCTCGCGTTGCCAGTGCGCCAGGCCCTTGGCGTAGGCGAACAGGCCCGCCTCGCCCGCCGCCAACTGCAGGCCGGCGCTGCGCAGGTTCATGCGGCGCGCGTCGAACGCGTTCTCGAGTTCGCCGATGCGGTGGGTATCATCCAGCGCCAGCAGAAAATGCGGCCGCTGATCGGCGATGCCCAGCAGCGTCGACGGTACGTCGGCCAGCCATTGCGCACGCTCATGGGTATCGAGCCAACGCAGCGCTTCGCGATCGCGGTGCATGAACGCTTCGCCGGCCGCATCCAGCAGCAGGTAGCGCGCGTCGGTCGAGCGCGCCTGTTCGGCTATCCACGCGGATTCATCGCGCCGCTCGGCGATCCGGTCGAGGATCAGGCTGAGCCCGGCGAAAGTATTGGGAGGCGGCAGCTTGGCCCGATCCATGGAACGATCCGCTCAGGTGGAGAACGAGGAGCCGCAGCCGCAGGTGGTCTTGGCGTTCGGGTTGCTGATGACGAACTGCGAGCCGCTGAGGTTTTCGGCGTAGTCGATCTGCGCACCGGTGAGGTATTGCAGCGACAGCGGGTCGCACAGCAAGGTCACGCCCTCGCGTTCGACCGCAAAGTCGTCCTCGGCCTGGGCTTCGTCGAAGGTGAAGCCGTACTGGAACCCCGAACAGCCGCCGCCGCTGATGTACACGCGCAATTTCAAGGCCGGATTGCCCTCTTCGGCAATCAGCTCGCGCACCTTGTGTGCGGCAGCGGCAGTGAACAGCAGCGGCGCCCCGCTGTTGCGGTAATCGGGGATCGCGACGAGAGTTTCCATGGTCATCTAGATGGGGGCGTGACGGACAAGCGCAAGCATACCGCTTCAGGCGGGCATGGCCTCGTCGAGCTCTATATCCGGCGCCGGCAACTCGCGCTGCGCTTCCTCGGCCTGACGCGAAATACGCCCATTGACCTGCGCGCCGGCAGCCATCTCCAGCGTGTGGTAACGCAGGTCGCCGTCGATGCGCGCCTGTGGCGCCAGCTCCAGCCGGACGGTGACATACACGTCGCCGGTCACGTGGCCGTTGATCACCGCCTGCGGCACGCGAATCTCGCCGTGCACCTGGCCGTGCTCGCTGAGCGTGAACATGGCATCGTCGCCTTCCCCCAGTACTGTCCCTTCGATGCGGCCGTCCAGGTGCAGCGTGCCGCTGAAACGCAGGTCGCCGCGGATCACCGTGCCGCGGGCGATCAGGCTGGTCTCATGATTGGTGTGGTTGCGCTCGTTGCGCTTACGGTTGAGCATCGTGGTCCCCTTGGGCCGTGGTGATGTTGCCGCTCAGTGCGGCACCCCATGCGACAGCACGGTCGATCGCCTCGCCGCCGACCGGCAGGACACGGATGCGCAGTCGGGTGGGACGGAAATCGACCGGCAGGATGATGGTGCCGTGCAATTGCTGGAAATACATGAAGTGGAAGGGCAGGCCGTCTTTCTGCGAAGCGTCGCTCAGCGCCGGCCACGCCAGGCTGATTACCTTGTCGCCGCGCAAACCTTCCACGCTGACCGTCGTGTTGCCGCTGGTCTCGTCGCCGCGCTTCGCGTTCTGGGTCAGGCTGAGGGTGAGATTGAAGCCGCGCGAGCCGGTGATGGGCTGCAGTTTCACCTCCTGCAGCTTCAGGCCTTGCCGCTGCGCGTCGCCGCCGACCAGGCGCGCATAGAAACCCAGGTCGGCTCGCAGGCCGTTGAGCTCTTCCTCGCGTTGGGCCAGGGTGCCGCGCAAGGAGCGAGTGGCGACGTCGTTGACCTGGGTGGCGCGCTGCAGGTTCGCGACCTGTTGCTCGAGTTCGCCGATGCGGGCTTGCAAGGCGCGCTGCTGGCGGAAGTCGATGGCGGCTGGCGCCGCATGCCGGGTCCACGTGCCGACGATCAGGCCGGCCAGCAGCAGGCTGCCCAGCCAGGCGAGGCCAAGCCACCACCAGCGCCGCCGGTGACCGACGTCATCGTGGCGACGCACGACGAAACGCGGCGGTGGTCGTGAAGCCATGCGGGACGTCCCGGGGAAAACCGAAGGTATAGCCCCGGCGTGATGAAAGCGTCAAGGAACCGGTATGCGTTTCCGCGCGGCGGCGCCATGCGCTGCTGCGCGCGTGGCCTATTCAGCTCTGCATCTTGCTCTGCAGGTAGCGCTCCGCGCCGATGTCCTTGACCAGGCTGAACTGGGTTTCCAGCCAGTCGATGTGCTCTTCCTCGTCGTGCAAGATGTCTTTGAACAGGTCGCGGCTTACGTAGTCGGCAACCCCTTCGCTGTGCGCGATCGCGGCCCGGAGATCGACCACGGCGGCCAGTTCCAGATCCAGGTCGCCCTGCATCGATTCCAGCACATTCTCGCCGATGCGCAGTTTGCCTAGGTGCTGCAGGTTCGGCAGGCCGTCCAGGAACAGGATGCGCTCGATCAGGTGATCGGCATGCTTCATTTCCTCGATCGACTCCTTGTATTCGCGCTCGGCCAGCTCGGTGTAGCCCCAGTCCTTGAGCATGCGGTAATGCAGGAAGTACTGGTTGATCGCGGTCAGTTCGTTGTAGAGCACCTTGTTGAGGAACTCGATGACCTTGGCATCACCTTTCATGGCTTTCTCCGCTCGACAGATAGCGTCGACTATACAAAGTCCGTGCATGCGCGAACGAAACGCGAACGCCAATGGGTTGCCCGCGCATCAGATGCGTGAGTACGAGGGACTTGGTGCCGGTGAGGTGCTGGAGTTGGCTCAGGCTGCGGCGAGCGGCAGCTGGCAAAGCACCAGCGAAATCGCCTGGTCGAGCGTGGCACATGCTTCCTGCTCGCAACAGCCGCAGCAGTCTGAACAGCCAGTGCGCGCCTGCAGTTCGGCAAACGAACGCACGCCGTCGGCCGCTTCGCGGCGGATGTCGTGGTCGGTGACGGCATTGCACAGGCAGATGTACATGGCGCGTATAAGAACGCGAATGCGAATGATTGTCAACAATCCGACATCGACCGCCGAGGCATCTGTTCAGGCGGCCTCGCGACCGCCATGCGGCGCGGTCGGGGGAGTTTCGGCAGCATTCCGTGGCGGCAGCGTGCCGAGTTCGACGCTGCACAGGTTCTCCACCAAGGGTGCGAAGTGGCGCAGCGCCCGTTCGTATACCTGCCGCTTGAAGTTGACGACGTGCGCCGCCGGGTACCAGAAGTCGACCCAGCGCCAGAGATCGAATTCCGGCTTGTCACAGGCATCCAGCTTGAGAGCATCCTCGCCGCCGACCAGCTTGAGCAGAAACCAGACCTGCTTCTGGCCGATGCAGGTAGGGCGCTGGTGGTGGCGCACGTAGCGATTGGGCAGGCGGTAACGCAGCCAGCCGTGGGTCGCGGTGATGACTTCCACATGGTGCGCGGTCAATCCGGTTTCTTCTTCCAGTTCGCGGTACATCGCTTCCAGCGGCGTTTCGTCCGAGCGCATGCCGCCCTGCGGAAACTGCCAGCCATCACGATTGATCCGGCGCGCCCAGAACAGCTGGCCGTCTGCATTCAGCAGAACGATGCCTACATTCGGACGATAGCCATCAACATCAATCATGTCGCCTCCTGGAGCCTATGGCGAAGATCGCCGGCAAGACCGAACCCAGTCCTGCACCCGATTCAACCACAGCGCGCGAAGCGGCAGCAAGCGCCCGACTTGAACCGGCCGTGCTACACGACTACACTGCCGCGCCCCGCCCGCATCGTTCCGATTCGGCATGGCGGGTTTCCCCATGGCTATGTAGCTCAGCTGGTTAGAGCGTGGCACTCATAATGCCGAGGTCGGTGGTTCGAGTCCACCCATAGCCACCAAATCAGCATCCATTCCCCTCCATTCCCCTCCAGGTTTGCCTTATAGACTCAGGCAGGACAAGGCATTGGCGGGTTTGTGGTCTCCGGTCGTGTCCAGTCGCGTCCATTGTAATCCGGGGGCAACAAGGGGCAATATTGGGGGCAGGTACTGATGCCTCTAGAGAGTTGCCCCCATGGCGCTTTCCGATGCCACTGTTCGCAAAGCCAAGCCCGCCGATAAGCCGCAGCGGCTGTTCGACAGTGGGGGCCTGTACCTTGAGGTCGCTCCATCCGGGGGCAAGTGGTGGCGACTCAAGTACCGGTTTGGGGGCAAGGAGAAGCGGCTATCCCTTGGCACCTATCCCGACACCGGTTTGGCCGATGCACGCGAAAGGCGCGATGCCGCACGTAAGCTGCTCGCCCAGGGTGTCGATCCCGGCGTGCAACGCAAGGCCGAAAAGGCTGCCGGCATGGATCGCGCCGCCAATAGTTTCGAGGTTGTCGCTCGCGAATGGCTGGCGGTGAAGAAGCCTGAATGGACAGCCAGCCAGTTCGCCAAGGAATGCGGACGATTGGAAAATCACGCTTTCCCCAGAATCGGTGCCCTACCCGTCGCGGACATAGGGGTGGCAGAGGTTCGCCCGTTGTTTGCTTACCTGATCAAGCAGGGGCACATCGAACAGGCTCATCGCCTGCGCCATCAACTCAGCCGGGTGTTTCGATTTGCCATCGCCACTGAGCGAGCTAGTCGCGATCCTGCGGCGGACCTGCGCGACACCTTGCCGAGCCGTAATCCCCAGAATCATCCGACGATCACCGACCCTAAACGTGTGGGTGAGTTGATGCGTGCCATCGATGGTTTTACGGGCACTCTCCCCGTGCAGTGCGCCTTGAAGTTGGCCCCTCTGTGGTTCTGTCGGCCGGGCGAGATACGCATGGCGGAGTGGACGCACTTTGACTTGGATGGCGAGCACCCGTCTTACACGGTGCCGCCCATGAATCGAAAGCTGAAGAAGGCGGCCAAGGAAAATCCCTCCACGCCGCCGCATATCGTGCCTTTGAGTCGACAGGCGCTGGAGATACTTCGCGAACTGCGCCAGTTGACGGGCCATGGGCGCTATTTGTTTCCGGGGGCCCGCGACCCCAAGCGCCATATGTCAGATGGCGCAGTAAACGCGGCGCTGGCTCGCATCGGTTACAAAGGCATCATCACGGGGCACGGATTCCGCCACATGGCGCGAACGTTGTTGGGGGAGTTGGGATGGAACCCCGAAGCCCTGGAACGTCAGCTATCTCACAAGGAGCCAGGAGTGGCTGGTGTGTACAACAAGGCCCAGCATCTGCCTGAGCGTCGGAAGATCATGCAGGCGTGGGCGGATTACTTGGATGGTTTGCGTGTATCTGGCGTATACACTTGAAGGACAGTGGTGGTTGCCGCAGGTGGTCGCTGGTGAGTGTTGCCAGGATCGTAGGGCAACGATGGAGAGCAGGGGGAGCTCTGAATGGATGTTTTTTCGCTTCGACAGCGGCTAGTAGGCGACTACAGCGCGTTCGCCCGCTCATTCACTGACATTCTTGCCACCGACATTAAAAAAGGTGTCGAGGCTGAATATGCCAGTGGGCGTTACTGGCCCGATCCGCTGATCCAGATCAATCCTCGTTACGCAGCAGGTCGCCACACCAGCGAGCTGGTAGCCAGCAACGAACTGATCGCGCAGGCCGGCAGATGTTTCGACATTCCGCTCTACCAGCATCAGGAACAAGCCATTGCCCATGCGGCAAAGGGCGACAGCTTCGTCGTTACCACGGGCACCGGTTCCGGCAAGTCCCTGTGTTTCTTCTTGCCTATCACGGACGCGATCCTAAGAGCTCGGCAACAAGACCCAACACCACGCACCCGCGCCATCGTTATCTACCCAATGAATGCGCTGGCCAATAGTCAGCGTGAGGAACTCGACAAGTTCATCGGTCAGGCCGGTCCTGTCAGCTTTGCTCGCTACACCGGCCAGGAGTCTGCCGAGGAGCGCGAGCGAATCAAGCAGAGCCCCCCAGATATTCTTCTGACCAACTTCATGATGCTCGAACTGCTGATGACCCGGCAGGGCGAGCTTGACCGCAAGGTCATCGAAAATTGTGAAGGACTGCAGTTCCTCGTTCTGGATGAGCTTCACACCTATCGTGGGCGTCAAGGTGCCGACGTCGCCATGCTGGTTCGGCGCGTTCGTGAGCGCCTTGCGCCAGATGGCCTGCAGTGCATAGGTACATCAGCAACGATGGCCAGCGGCGGTACTTCGCAAGAACGCAATGCCAAGGTGGCCGAAGTCGCTTCCACCTTGTTTGCCACCTCCATACCAGCGTTCAACATCATCACAGAAGACCTGGAGCGAGCGACGGATCCAAGCCGTACCGCCGATTCAGTGCGGGCGCAGTTGTCGGCAGCTATAGACGTCCCAGTTCCAGAGAGCATTAGTGATGCCGAGCTGCACATGCATCCCCTCGCCATCTGGGTGGAAACACGGTTGGGTATCACTCGCGCCGAGGGGGGTAAATGGGAGCGTGCACGGCCCTTAACCGAAAGGCAGGCGAGCGAACAACTCCAACAGGAGTCTGGTCAGCCGCTGGCCGTTTGCCGCCAAGCGTTGCAGCAATTGTTGTTAATCGCGGCGACACCTGAGTGTGAGCGTCCAGGCCGCAAAGGTGGCGGCGAGAAGGCCTTCTTCGCTTTCCGCCTTCATCAGTTTATTAGCGGCGCGGGTACGGTCTACACCACGTTGGAGGCACCCGGACATCGTCCCGTCGAGTTGGAAGGTCAGCAGTATTTGCCGGCCGATCCAACCAAGCGACTCTATGCCACTTACTTTTGTCGGAACTGTGGTCAGGAATACCACCCAGTGCGTTGGCAGCGCGACAGCAATCCGTCCATGTTGCTAGCGCGCGACATCGACGACATGCCTGTGCGGCAGCAAACGGATGGGGATGACGTAAGCGACGCCGACGCTGATTCCAGCGGCGAGCGGCAAGGCTTCGTGACAATGGTGTCTCAATCCTTGAAATTTGGCGGAAACGATGACGAGCTGCCGGAATCCTGGTTTGAGATCACCCGGCGTGGTGAGTTGCGTTTGCGCAAGTCGTACGCTGCCCTACGCCCCGAGTCCATCACAGTGTCGCCTGATGGTCAACTTGGTTCAGGTGCTCCCGCGTGGTTCTTGCCTGGCAAGTTTCGACTATGTGTGAATTGTGGTGAAAGCCATGGTGCGCAAGGCAAGGACAATAACAGGCTGGCTGCGTTGTCGGCAGAGGGACGTAGCTCAGCGACCACGCTATTGACGTCCAGTGTCGTGCGTTGGATGCACGAGCAAGCCGGCAGTATTGCGGTGAACAAACGTAAATTACTGGGCTTCACAGATAATCGGCAGGATGCTGCCTTGCAGGCCGGGCATTTCAACGACTCCATTTTCGTCAGCATATTACGCGGTGCGGTATATCGTGCGTTGCAGTTGGCGTCGGACAAAGGACTCACCGATAGCGACATCGGAACTAGTGTGCGCACGGCACTGGGGTTCGACAAAGTCTTGGCAACTGGCGTGGATCCGGCAAGCAGCCATCGTGCTGAATGGCTTCAGGAGCCGGCACTACATGGCGTCGACTTGAAGACTGCTGAAGACACGCTGCGGTTTGTTCTTGCCTATCGCACTTGGTACGACCAGCGTCGAGGATGGCGTTACACCAATCCCAACTTGGAAGAGCTTGGCCTGCTCGCCGTTGAGTACCTCGACATTGAGGCGTTCTGCGCCAACGATGCACTCTTTCGCGATGCACCACCGCTGCTGCACGACGCGTCACCGGAGTACCGCCGCAAAGCCTTCGAAGCTCTGTTTGACTACATGCGTCGCGGCTTGGCCGTGGACGCTGCAGCACTTGATCCACAACTGCTCTCCAAACATCGTGACGAAGCACTGCGCTTCTTGCGCGAGCCATGGAGCATTGGGCGCGAGGAACGCCTGCTCGGCTGGCGTTGGCTGTTTCTTGACCCACCCAATCGTCAGAACATCCGTGGTAAGGATGAAGAGCTGATTCTGCGCAGCGGGTTGTTGACACTACTGGGAAAGACGCTTCGTCAAAGCAAGCTGTGGAACAACCCGGAAGCCGTCACGTTGGGTCGCGATGCGTATCGCGAGTTGATCGAGGCCATGATTCGCGCCGCCCAACGGGGTGGCTTCATCAGGGCTCAGGAACAGACACCGTTCAACATGCCCGGATTGCGACTCAATGCGGCTCGCATCCAATTCCGCGCTGGTATCGGCAAGAACGAGCCACGTGCCATCCGATACAACCCCTATTTTGCCGACCACTACACCGCAATCGCACAAGTGTTGGGTGGCTATGCGGGCAGTTTGTTCGCCTTGGAGGCTCGTGAGCATACGGCGCAAGTGGAGCAGGACCTGCGGCAACTACGCGAGACGCGCTTCCGTTTCGAGGAGAAGGAGCAACAATACCTGGCAGCCGAAGGTCGTCTACGTGCCCGCGAGTTAGGGGAATCCAGTCGCTTCCTACCAGTCATGTTTTGCTCGCCGACGATGGAGCTTGGCGTAGACATCTCCGCGTTGAACGCGGTGTACCTACGCAACGTACCGCCCACCCCAGCCAACTACGTGCAGCGTGCCGGCCGTGCAGGGCGCAGCGGTCAGGCGGCTCTCGTAGTCACCTACTGCGCCGCGCGCAGTCCACACGACCAGTACTTCTTCCGCGACCCCCGTGCCATGGTGCATGGCGTGGTGCGAGCGCCGATGCTTGATCTGGCAAACCAAGAGCTGATTCAGAGTCATCTTCAGGCCATCTGGTTGGCCAGTAGCGGCCAGCACCTGGAATCCTCGATATCCCGCGTGCTTGACGTCAGCATTCCACGTCGACCTGTAGGTGCTGAATTGATGCAGGCCTTGAGTGCGCCGCAGGTGGCTGCGGAAGCGCAACGACGCTCCGAACGTGTCCTTGAACAACTGAAAGACCACCTTACCGCGGACCGTGCGCCTTGGTATCCCGGAGCCGCGACCATGGCCCAGGCTGCCATCCGTGCCGCCCCCGCGGCTTTTGACCTTGCCTTCAAACGCTGGCGTGACTTGTTCGAGGCCGCGGAACGACAGAAGCAGATGGCGTCGGGCACCTTGGGAAACTACGCCATCACTGATCCACGTGAGCGCAATGAGGCCAAGCGCCGGCTACGTCAGGCCATCGACCAAATCGAACTGCTGCTGCACAACGGTGAGAGCCGCAACAGCGATTTCTACACCTACCGGTATCTCGCCACGCAAGGTTTTCTCCCGGGCTACAACTTCCCGCGCTTGCCATTGATGGCTTATGTGCCCGGTCGGGCGGATGGTCGAGGTGGTTCCACCTTCCTGCAACGACCTCGCTTTCTCGCGCTTTCCGAGTTCGGTCCGCGTAGTCTCGTCTATCACGAGGGACGTGCTTATCGCGTGGTGCGCGTGCGCATCGCACCATCCGGTCACGACGCGATGGCGGACGGCAGCCAGCTGCCAAGTCGCTCCGTGCGTATCTGCGCAGTATGTGGTGCTGCGCATTTCGACCAGCATTCCAATGCTTGTCATGCTTGCGGGGTCGCGTTGGCTGATGCGCAAACGATCAGCGCGTTGTATCGCATCGAAAACGTCGACACCGAACCGGCAGAGCGCATCACTGCCAATGATGAGGAACGCCAGCGTCAGGCGTTCGAGTTGCAGACCACGTTTCAGTGGAATATGCGCAACGGCATACCCGATGTACGCACCGTGGGCGCCGTCGATGCTGAGGGCGACGTACTTCGGTTGCACTACGGACCGGGCGCTACCATCACTCGAATCAATAAAGGTTTACGCCGGCGACGCGACCAGTCCGTGTTTGGCTTCTGGGTTAACCCCCGGACGGGCTCGTGGCAAAAGAGCCCCGACGAAGATGGTCCAGAACCCAGTCCTGATCAGGTTCAACCCCAGCGCATCGTTCCTTATGTTGAGGACCAGAAGAATGCGCTGTTGCTGCAGCCACAGGCGGCGTTGTCGGAAGCTACGCTGGTGACCTTGCAGCATGCGTTGAAGCGCGGTATCGAAACGCAGTTTCAGTTGGAAGAGGCAGAATTACTGGCTGAGCCGCTACCCGACGCCAAGCATCGATCCGGCGTGCTGTTCTATGAAGCAACCGAAGGTGGCGCCGGCGTGCTGACGCGTTTGGCGTCAGATCCGGACGTACTGGCGCAAGTGGCGCGCCGCGCTCTGGCCGTCATGCATTACAACGTTCCCGATAGCGACGATCTTCCGTTGCCTGCTTTCGACGCACTGCATGATGTCGATGACACCACTTGCGTGGCTGGTTGCTATCGGTGTCTGCTGTCCTATTACAACCAGCCCGACCATCCATTGATCGACCGCCGTGACAGCGAGACGTGCCGCATCCTGTGGCGTCTTGCGCAAATCAGCACGGAGTTGGTGGCGCCATTGCCCCCGCCACTGATACCTGAGAAGGAGCCCGAGGTTGCTGGATGGGCTGCACAATGGCAGCAACACGCTTCCGCGCTGGCGCTGCCTGCGTTTAACCGTGTCGAGGTGGATGGCATCAGTGTGCTGCACTGGCCCGACCACTATGCCGCCGTCGCCTTGCCGGATACCCCGCGCGAGTTACAGGCAGCCTGGGAGGATCGCGGTTATACCTTTGTCCGTTTTGTACCTGATACCGGCGCTTGGGCGGCTGCCATGCAGCGTTTGGCACGGTTGCTTGATGTGAGTTTGGAATCCTGATGAGTGATGTAGCTTCACAGTTTGGCCCTGGCAGCCTTGTACGTGCCCGCGGTCGCGAATGGATCGTCCAACCGGGCAGTGTGTCGCCCTTGCTTCGTCTTCGCCCTTTGTCCGGTAGCGAGGAAGATGGCGCGCTGATTCATGTCGGCTTGGAGCCCGACGTCACCTCTGCCCACTTTCCGCCACCGGATCCAGCGCAGGAAGGCAACCAGGAAGAGGCTGCCTTGCTGGCGGATGCCTTGCGTATGGCCTTGCGTCGTGGCGCTGGCCCATTCCGTTGCTTCGGCAACCTGGCGGTCGAGCCGCGGACCTATCAGTTGGTGCCACTGCTGATGGCTTTGCGCCTTGATCCAGTGCGCTTGCTGATCGCTGACGATGTGGGTATCGGCAAGACCATCGAGGCCGGCCTGATCGCTCGCGAACTCTTGGATCGCGGCGAGGTCGAACGGATGACAGTGTTGTGTCCGCCCCACCTTGTCGAACAATGGGTCGGAGAACTTCAGCAACGCTTCCACTTGCATGCCGTGGCGGTGACCGCCAGCAGCGCGGCACGGCTTGAGCGCGGGCTACCTGTGGGTGAGTCGCTGTTCAAGGTGCATCCGGTGACGGTGGTCAGCCTGGACTACATCAAGAGCGATCGCCGCCGGCATGACTTCATCCGTGCCTGCCCGGAACTGGTGATTGTCGACGAAGCACACACCTGCACCAACACGGGTCAGTCCCGTCACCAGCGCTACGACTTGCTCAAGGCGCTATCGGAAAATGCCGAGCGTCATCTGCTGCTGCTGACCGCTACCCCGCACAGTGGTGACCAGCAGGCTTTCTACAATTTGCTGGCCCTGCTCAAACCTGAATTCGCTCAGCTTGCTGCCGAAGATAGCGAGCAAAAGAAAGCTCTGCGCGAACAATTGGCCATGCACTTCGTGCAGCGACGTCGCCCGGATATCGACGAATGGCACGATGGCGGCATCTTTCCACAGCACAAATCCGCTGAGGATACGTATGCGCTCAGCGGCGCATGGGAGCAGTTTTTCGAGTCGGTACTGGACTACTGCGCGGAAGTCACGGCATCTGGCGAGGACGAACGCCGTCAACGTCTGAACTTTTGGGGCACCCTGGCACTGATGCGCTGCGTCTCCAGTAGCCCGGCCGCCGCCGTGCAAGCGCTGCGCACCCGCCTTCTATCTGATCAAGCTGGCGAGAACGTAGACGCTATCGCGTCCCAGTTGTTTGATGGTTCCGAAGATGATCTGGTCGAGGATGATGTCGCTCCTGCTGCGGATACTGGCAATCCTGCTGTGCGTGCCCTACTGGCTCAAGCCGAAGCTTTGCTGGGTGAGAAAGGCGATCCCAAGCTGCGTCTTCTGGTTAAACACCTCAAGCCACTCCTGGAAGATGGTTTCAATCCGGTGGTGTTCTGCCGTTACATTGCTACCGCAAACTATCTGAAGGAGCAGCTGGACGGAAAATTCAAAGGAGTCCAAGTGGGGGTGGTCACAGGCGAGTTCCCCTCCGAAGAGCGAAAGCGTCGTGTGGAGGCACTGGGCGACGCCGAGCATCGGTTACTGATCGCTACCGATTGTCTGTCTGAGGGTGTCAATCTCCAGCAATACTTCGATGCCGTGGTGCACTACGACCTGTCCTGGAACCCAACACGCCACGAACAACGCGAAGGTCGAGTCGATCGCTTCGGCCAAGAAAGCAAAGTGGTGCGTACGCTACTTCTCTACGGCGCCAACAACCCTGTGGATGGCGCTGTATTGCAGGTAATCCTTCGGAAGGCTGAAAGCATCCGCAAGGAACTGGGTGTCCCAGTGCCACTGCCCGATGACGACCACACGTTGACGCAAGCTCTGATGAAAGCAGTGATGTTGCGTCGCCAAGGTGGCCGCTATACCGGTGACCTGTTTGACTACGCCCAACTTGATGAGGGCAGAGCACTGGATGTGAAGTGGACTGACTTGGCCGAGACCGCCAAGAAGAACCGCACCTTGTTCGCTCAACGTAGTTTGCGGCCAGCGGATGTGGTGCCCGAGTGGGAACGCATGCAGGCAGTGCTCGGTGACAGCGCAGATGTACAGAGATTCGTCACCCGCGCCTTGGCGCGGCTGGGTGCCGCCCTTGATCCCCGTCCGCGCGGCGGTGCCAATGCACCCTTGGGCGCGCTGACGCCTGCCTTGCGTGAGCGCCTGTCAGCCGAGAATCTGGAAGCTACGGTGGGTGTGGATTTCAAGCAGCCGACCGCCCCTGGCTGCACTTTCATCCACCGCAGTCACCCGCTGGTTACCGTATTAGCCGACGAACTGCTGGAGCGCGCCTTGGCGGGCTGTACCGACGTCAATGCGTTCGCGCGTCTCGGTCGCATTGGCGTGTGGCGTAGTGCCAGTGTGGATGTCATCACCGTCGTCCTGCTGCTGCGTCTGCGTCACCAGTTGACCATCACCCGATCTGGGCGCAGCCAGGTGCTACTAGTGGAAGAAGCGTTGCCCGTGGCTTGGCAGGGCCGCAATGCCGTTGTCGAGGTGACTGGCGACCAGTTGCTGCGATGGTTGGCCGATCCGGCATTGGGTGATCTACCTGACAGCGTGCGGGAAAGGGAGATGAGCAATGCATTGCGGGCCATCAATGAACGTCATGACGCCTTGAATGCACTGGCCGAAGCGCAAGCCGAACGCCTGCTTGCTGATCACCGTCGTGTCCGTAAGGCTGCGGATGCCCGCGGCAGTTATGCGGTCAAGGCTTTGCAACCGGTCGACGTCGTTGCAGCCTATGTGCTGCTGCCGGGGGCCAGCGCGTGAGTCGCCGCGACGCGCCACAGCTCGCCTTCGATGCCATAACCATCGAGGGTGGCCTGCTACCCGCCGATTGGCTGGGCAAGGTAGCCCTGCTGCAGGCAACGCATCAAAACGCTGCTGACTACGGCATTCCCAAGGGCCTGAACCTGCGTGACGAGCTCGGCCGCAATTGGCGTATGGCCGAGGCGCACTGGAACGACTTTGCTGCCGCGCTGAAGCAGAACCATGATGCCCACGCTGTCACCATGCGCTTCGTCACATCCTTGTTGCGCGATGTATTCGGCTTCACCGATCTTGGTGTGACCAGCGCTGCCGAGATCATTGATGACCGGCACTACCCGTTGACTGCCCAAGCTCTTACGGGCCGCCAGCCACTGGTGGTTGCCGGGCACGACCAACGGCTGGAAGCACGCGACCCTCGCTTTGGCGACAGTGGTCGCCAACGCAGTGCGTTCGGCCTACTGCAGGACTACCTCAACGCTGCCGAGCCTGCGTTGTGGGGTATCGCCAGTAACGGCCTGGTGCTGCGTTTGGCCCGTGACAATGCGAGCCTGACCCGACCAGCCTGGATTGAGGCCGACCTGGAGCGCATCTTCCGCGAGGAACGCTTCGCCGACTTTTCCCTGTTGTGGTTAATGATCCATGCCAGCCGCTTTGGCAAGCCAGATCAACCACCGCAGAACTGCGCGCTGGAAGCATGGCGCGATGCCAGCCGTGAAGAGGGCACTCGCGCCCGCGAGCAGCTACGTAGCGCGGTGGAAGAAGCCCTCCAATCGCTGGGTCAGGGCTTTCTCTCTGCACCCGACAATCAAATTTTACGCGATCGCCTTGCCGATGGTTCGTTGACGCCGCAAGCCTACTTCCAGCAATTGCTCCGCCTAGTTTATCGCCTTATTTTCCTGTTGACGATTGAGGAACGTGGCCTGCTTCATGCGGATGGTAGTGATCCGGATGCCATCGAGCTCTATCGCAGTGGCTATTCTTTGCAGCGCTTGCGCGAGCGCTCACGTCGCCGTCGAGCCTTCGATCGCCATCACGACCTGTGGAACAGCCTGAAACCGGTCTTCTCGGGGCTGGCCCATGGTCAACCCGTGCTGGCGTTGCCGGCACTCGGTGGTCTGTTTGCCGATGACCAATGCGCCGATCTGGACGCGGGTGAACTCGGCAACGCCGCCTTGCTCGCTGCCGTGCTCAAGCTGGGCTGGATGCATAGTGACGGTGCCTTGGTGCGCATTAACTGGCGTGACATGGGGCCGGAAGAATTCGGTAGCGTGTACGAGAGTCTGCTGGAACTGGTCCCCGAAATATCTGGTGACGGCCGCCGCTTTGGCTTCGCCAATGCGGAGCAAAGCCGCGGCAACGCGCGCAAGACAAGTGGTAGCTATTACACCCCAGACTCACTGGTTCAGGAGCTGCTCGACTCCGCGCTGGAGCCAGTCATTGCCCAGCGCCTGACTGCTGCCGACGATCAACAGGCCGCATTGTTGTCCATCACCGTGTGCGACCCAGCATGCGGCAGTGGCCACTTCTTGCTGGGTGCCGCGCGCCGGCTGGCCACACATCTCGCGCGCTTGCGCGCCCAGGGCACGCCATCCGGTGAGGACTATCGCCATGCGTTGCGCGATGTCATCGCCCACTGCATCTTCGGCGTCGATCTCAACCCGATGGCACGGGAGCTGGCACGCATGTCGCTGTGGCTGGAAGCGATGACGCCCGATCGTCCATTGGGCTTCCTCGATCACCATTTGCAGTGTGGTGATGCGCTGCTGGGGGTGTTGGACCCATCCATCATTGACCGTGGCCTGCCAGACGATGCCTACACGGCGCTTACCGGCGACACCAAGCTCGTCGCCTCCGCATTGAAAAAGCGAAACAAGATCGAGCGCGAAAGTTGGCAGCGTGCTCTTGCCACTGGCGACCTGTTCCGCAGCGAACAGCTCGCCGCGCGAACCGACGCGGTCGAGCGCATCGCCGACGATAACCTTGATGCGGTGGCCGCCAAACAGGCCGCCTGGCAGGCGGTCGCTGATGCCGCCCATGACAGCCGCCTGGCGCGGCTGGCTGACCTGTATGTGGCGGCATTTCTGTTACCGAAGACTGATACAAAGGCTCCCATTCCCACATCTCAATACTTGTGGGCTGTGGCCAATGGTGAACGGGTGCCCGCGCACCTGCCACTGTTGGCTGAGGTGGAGCAGGCCGCGCGGGAGGCTTGCGAACACGCGCGTGTGCTGCATTGGTGGATCGCGTTTCCGCAGATTGCCAATGCGGGCGGCTTTGCCGTGATGCTGGGCAATCCGCCATGGGAACGTATCAAACTGCAGGAAGAAGAGTTCTTCGCTTCGCGCAGTCCACTCGTGGCGAACGCGATCAACAAGGCCGAGCGCGCACGCCATATCAAGCTCTTGTCGAATGGCCGTCTGCAACAGACATTGGACGGTGACGAGGATGACATGCTGCCGCCAAGTTCTTCAGAACAGGCACTGTTTGTTGCGTTCGAGCAAGCTAAACGCACTGCGGAAGCGGCTAGTGCGTTTGCCCATGCCAGCAGCGATGCCATGCCCGGCCGCTATCCATTGACGGGTGTGGGAGACGTCAATACCTATGCACTTTTTGCCGAACTGTTTGCTGACGTGATACGGGAGAATGGCCGGGCCGGACTAATTGTTCCAAGTGGCATAGCGACCGACGACTCGACGAAGCGCTTCTTCGACGCCGTTACTTCCGGACACCGACTGGTCGCGATTTATTCTTTCGAAAACGAGGAGTTCATTTTTCCAGCCGTTCACCATGCGATGAAGTTCTGCCTGCTTATAGTCGGCGGTAGAGATGGTCAAATTCATTCAGCACAGTTTGTGCATTTTGCTCGACAGATTTCCAGCCTGGCGGATAGTCGGAGGCGCTTCGCGTTGACCGCAGATGATCTCTCGTTGATCAATCCCAACACCCGCACGTGTCCGGTGTTCCGCAGCAAGCGCGATGCCGAGCTAACCAAGAAGTTGTATCGAAATGCGCCGGTACTGATTCGCGATGCAGTGACACGGCAAGGCGCTAACGGCGAGATGCAAATCGTCGAGCCCGAACGCAACCCCTGGAAGATCACGTTTCAGCGCATGTTAGATATGTCCAACGACAGCAGTCTGTTCCGCATCGCGCAGGGACAGATGGGCTCGCCAGAGCTGCCGCTGTACGAAGCTAAAATGATCCACCAGTTCGACCACCGTTGGGCGACCTACGTGGACGTGCCCGCCAGTAACAGTGGCGTCGAGACGCAGGATGTGGACGATGTTCACAAGGCCGACCCCACGTTTGCCGTGCAACCGCGCTACAGGGTGGAAGAACGTGAGGTGCTAGCCCGCATCGCTCACGTCCCTCGCAGCGTGATCAGGGCATGGCTGGCGTGTCCGTCCGCGTCGGCGGCTGCGGTTGACATTGCCATTGAACGCGCTCCCGATGCCACTGCCGCGCTATGGCTGGCAGTGGCGCAGTGGGTCGCGGGCGAGCTGTTTCGTCGGGTGGCTGGGGTGCCCGCAGCGGGTGCCGACTACAGCGACGCCCAGTGCACGCAGGCCGTGTCGCACGTGGAGCGACGCCTTATCGCCGACTTTCCCGCCTGCGCGCACGTTCTGCGCGAGGCGGGTGTCACCCGCCGCAAGCCTTACATCGAGTTCCCTAAGTGGGCGCGTCAGGATGCCGAGTTACGGTTGGATGACGCTGAGCTTGCCACTCTGGCTGCACAGTCGCGCAGCGGCGCAACCGGGGACACCAAAGCCCTGCTCGTTGAACTGGATGGCTGGATGGATCGGCGAAGCCCACACTGGCTGATGGGCTGGCGCGACATCACTAACGCCACCAACGAGCGCACGGTGATTGCGTCAGTGATTCCGAGAGTCGGTGCTGGCGACACGTTGTTGCTGATGCATCCCGACCGCACGCTTGGAGGCCGCCTTGCCTGCTTGCTTGCGGATCAGTGTTCCCTCGTACATGACTACTTAGCGCGGCAGAAGGTTGGAGGCACACACCTGAAATACCACGTTAAGAAGCAGATTCCAGTTTTGCCACCTGACCGCTATACCGAAGCGGACCTCGCATTCATCGTCCCACGCGTGCTGGAGCTGACTTACACCGCCCACGACCTCGCCCCATGGGCCGCCGACCTCGACTATAGCGGTGCCCCCTTCGCCTGGAACCCCGAGCGCCGCGCTCAGCTTCGTGCCGAGCTCGACGCGTATTACGCCCGTCTCTACGGCCTCGACCGTGCCGAACTGCGCTATATCCTCGACCCTGCCGACGTCATGAGCGACGACTATCCCAGCGAAACCTTTCGCGTGCTCAAGAACAACGAGCTCAAACAGTACGGTGAGTTCCGTATGACGCATGCTTCCAGCGAAGGGATCCGTCACGAGGACAATGCGGTTGCACAATACCGGACACAGCACCTCGTACTTCATGCGTTCGATCGAATGACCTTGGCTGATGAGAAGAGTGTTCCGTATGAGAGCTTACTGGTGCCGGCTCCAGGCGTTCAACCGGAAACCAGCTACTCGTCGGATGGGGTAATTCAGAGTCTTGGTGAGGCGCAGTACGCTGGATTTGTGCTCGCACTTATTCGCGAAGCCGAGTCCACTTTGGCGCGTCCGCAATTGAATCGTGCCTTGTATTGGCTCAGATCTCCTTTACTGGCGAAGCAGCGGCTCTCCTCGGCTTCCGCCGCACGGCTGGATGAACTGCTCGAACTGCTGCCGAGCATGGCAGCGGTCGACATGGATACGCGCATCGAGGATCTTCTGCGAGCATTAGAGAATAGTGGCTGCATTCGGGTTGAATTGCAGGGATCCACCTTCCGCGCAGGAGACAGTACGGCGACGCCATCATGGGTGATCTTGTTGCCGGATGCTGTTGAGCTAGCTCATCTGTTCGATGAAGCTCTGAAGGTAGATGAACCTGCCTACACGCTGGTTGCCACCAATTCCACAGACGAGCAAAGGAAGGCCTAGCTATGGAGTCACCAGCACGCTGCGAACCGAGGCTCTGGATTGAGCGGCTGCTGATTACTCGATCGACCAAGCCATTGGAGGCTATCCGAGATATTTCGTTGCATCCCGGTCTCAACATCGTGTGGGCGAAAGAGCCCGCGAGCCGCGAGGGGCTGAGTACGCTCCAGCGAGCAGGGCACGGTGTTGGGAAAAGCACGCTCTGCCTGATGCTCCGCTGCATCCTTGGCGATGGCGGAAAGGCTGTGAAAGCCATGCGTGACCAATTGGCGTCTCAGTTCCCCAATGGCGGCATCGGCGCCTTGGTTCATTTTGCTGGCTGCACTTATTCCGTTTATCGCCCCTTTGCTTCGGATGGTTACGCGGCACAGCATGGTGATTTGGAGGCTTTGTTGGACGGCGGCGACCGCATCCCGTTCAAGCAATACCTGGATGCCTTGTCCGAGGCGATGCTGGTCAATCTGCAACAGCGGCAAATTCCAGGATCCGAGCAGACGATCGAGTGGCCGCATGTACTGAGCTGGGTCACGCGAGATCAAGGCACGCGCCTTCGCAGCTATTACGACTGGCGATCCACCGAGGGCAGCGGATTGCAGCGCGTCCGCCAAGCTCCGCCTTGGGTGCTTCGTGCCGTGCTGGGTTTGACCAACACGCAGGAAGTGGAGGCAGCGCGTGCAGTAGAGAGCCTGGCTCGCAAACTCAAAAAAGCCGAAGAGGAAGCCAAGGGACTTGAGGGCGCCCCACGTTTGATACGCGCACGCATCGAGGCGAGTCTAAGAAGTTGGCTTGGCGGGCATGCTGACTTGGAGCTGCATTCGGACGACATGTTCAAGTCATCGGTGATGAAGGAAGTCGAAAAACAGACGGGTGAAACCGAGGCTGCTGTCGCGAAGCTTGATGAGCAGATCATTGCGGTCGAGGCACAGGTGCGCGAACTGGACAGAGCGGTAGATGAAGCGAAGGGTATCGCCGAGTCAGCTCTCCTCAGCTTCGGAGAGGCCGAGGCCATGCGGGATCGCGATGAGGTCAAGGTCAAGTCGCTACAGGAGCAATTGTCAAAACTTAGGGGACTTCAAGGCCCATGCCGCTATGGCGCCGTGGAATTTCAGTCTTGCGAGCACATCCGGAAACGCCTGGAAACGCGCTCTTTCCATGATGGTCGGGACCAAAAGGCCATACAAAGCGACATTGAGTATTGGACGGCTGAAGCACTTCGGCTGTTGCCGGTAAAAAGCGCTGCGCAGAATAATTTAGCGAGAGCGGAAACAGCTCTGAGCAACTCCATGGCCGAGATAAGGAAGTTGCGGGTTAAACGCGACTCCCGGCGCGCTGATCTGTATCGGCCACAGCTTCTGAAGGAGGAACTGACGAACTGGGAAGATGCATTTGGTGCGGCATCTTCGCCAGAGCTCGCAGCCAAGCGCGCGGAACTTCGTGGTATCCAAGAGAGCCATGACCTGGCATCAGCGAGCCTGTTGGAGGCTCGAAATGGGCAGGTAACTCGCGAATCGCAGATGACACAGAAAATCGATGCTCTTGCTCAAGCATTTGATCTTCATGGGCGGTTTCTCCTCAATAACGACGAACGTCCCTTTGAGCTCGTCGGTTCGGCTGGTGAGGCTTACTCCGTGCTTGAGATACTCTTGGGCGATTTCGCGTGTGCACTTGATGCTGTCGACAACCCCGCTAGCAGTTTCCCTGCATTCCTCCTCCATGATTGTCCCCGTGAGGCTGATCTTAGCGGCGGCCTCTACAGCGACTATCTCTCGACTGTTGCAGAGAAGGGGGCGGGCACCGCGGCGTGGCAGATGATCGTCACAACGACCACGCCGCCACCAGCCGAACTTCGGAAGCCACCTCATCTTGTCCTTGAACTACATCCCGAGAGCCATGAGGGCTTGCTGCTTCGTTCGCGGTTTGGTTTGCAGGCGCATATCGGCGTGAGCGGTTCTGAACAGGGACAAGGTTGACGTATGGCAACGGCAGGGCAAAGCCCGGAATCAAGAGACTCATTCAAGGCTGAGCTCGAAGGCTTGGTGGCTGAGTTTGAACATGCGTCGGAAGCGTTGCCGCCTGATGAACACACGCTGCGACAGTGGACGCAGCGCGCGCGTGGTTTGTACTCACGTGTGGACGCATCGGGTGAGTCAGGGCGTAATAAGCTGTTGCAGAGGATCAAGGCGTTTCGCATGCGTGTGTGGATCATGCGCACGGATCGCCGGCGGTATCGTGAGCAGCGAGAAGAATTGCGGCTGACGTCGGACAACACTTGGCGGCATGTACCAGCGCAGCTGGCACAAAGGAAACGGCACAAACTTTCGCAAGCCATAGAAGCTGCGTGGCCACAACCTGATTTGATATCAGAATCGGCGGGCACGCCTTCCGTGGCATCGCTTGATGCCCGCTCGCCCATCCCGGCGAATCCGCTTGCAGAAGTTGAAGGCAATGATCTGCCGGTTCCCGTGAGAGTGGCTGAACGTGAGATTCCGTACTCGGATGAAGTCACTACACGTTCTGAATTTCGCAAGTTCCGGCGCGAAAGGCTTCCTGCACTTCCGACCCAAGCATTGGCGAGCCGTTCCACCCGCCTTGATCCCATCATTGCTATCGCGGGACGACTAGCACGTGCCGGTAGTTTCGACGAGGCTCGTGAGATTACGTGCCAGTGGTTGCGCAAGAAACACTTCAAGGTTGCGAAACCATTCCCGGACAACTTTGAACTGGAAGGTCCTATCAAAGGCCATCGCGCCATGGCCGTGGGTCTGCAGGGCATATGGGCAATGCAGGCTGAGACGGCAGATACGACAATGGATGGTCGTCGTTGGCGTGTAGAACTGGTCCTAGTCGATGCACAGCCAACGCCTGCCGTTGGCGTAACCCTGACCGCTATCTCACCCGCGAATCAGCCTGCGCCAGGCCCGAGTGTTCCCGCACTGGTTTCACAATTGATCGACGGCATTGGTCTGCTCGACACCGAGGCCGGAGAGCTGTTGTCGGCTCGTCCCATACAGGTGAATACGCCGGAGGCG
Organism: Rhodanobacter terrae; assembly: GCF_042657005.1. Taxonomy (NCBI): domain Bacteria; kingdom Pseudomonadati; phylum Pseudomonadota; class Gammaproteobacteria; order Lysobacterales; family Rhodanobacteraceae; genus Rhodanobacter; species Rhodanobacter terrae. Next base: position 6,352 of record NZ_JBHSNG010000031.1, on the reverse strand, counting down.
TTGCAGCGTTTGCTGCATTCACTGCAGTCGCCCAAACGACATCGTCCAGCCATCGTACTGTCCACTTATAACAAGGGTGACCGTAGAGCCACGTTGCTTGATCCGGATGGCTTGGCGAAGAGATTGCGTGGTATCGCCAAGGTTTATGTGCTGTCACGCGAGATGATTTGGGCATTGACTGATGCCCTAAGCAAGCGTTTTGCAGTGGCGGGTGCCAGCGTGCGTCTTTTCCGCCCGGGGTTCACGCCTGACGACGATCCTAGCCTGCATCCGGCCTGGGGGCCGGACACACTCACCGCACAAGGACTGGATCTGGCTGGACTCTCTGCTTTGTTCGAGCGAGAGGCTGCCGATGCATCGCTGCGAGCGCTAGAGCAGGAGGATGTCATTCCACCGTTCGATCGCGTGCGCGAGAAAGTACTCCGCATGCAGATCGAGGAAGCCCGCCGCCAGGCTGCTCCGACAGGTGCAGGCGATGAGCTTAGCGCGGTGCGAGTCAAGGCGCTTCAGGCAGCCCTCGATGACGAAACCAAATTGCGGGAAATGTACGAAGAAGACAACGACACCCAGAGGCAAGATCTGCAGCGCTTGCGAGACGAACGTGATGGTTTACGGGCGCGTGAGTATCACTTAGAAGACCGCATCGATGCGCTGCAGAAACGCTTGCGCGAATTGGAAGAGAACCGGGTGCCGACTTTTCCAGACACGTGGGACAACCTAGAAGAGTGGTGTGAGCAGTATCTGGGTAACTGCGTGGCGTTGACCGCCAAGGCGATACGCGCCGCCCGAGATTCCATGTTCGAAAATGTTCCGTTCTGCTACGAAGTTCTTCTGTTCCTTACCGGGACCTATGTGCCAAGCCGCCGTGGAACCCTGGAAGGTGGAGGTGAGAGGCTTGAGGCTGAAAAGACACGCCTGGGCATCGACATTTCCCCAGTTGGTCGTGCTGCAGAGACGCACCGATCCAAGGAGACCTACAGCACCACATACAAAGGCGCTAGGGTGAATCTGGATATGCATGTCAAAGGACCCAATGACCGCGATCCGCGCAAGGGGTTTCGCCTCTACTTCGGTTGGCACGAGGAAAGTCAGCGAGTGATCGTGGGTTGGTTTCCGAGTCACCTCGACAATGCCATGACCTAGCTGACGACCTTCCAGGAACACAATTCATGAATGCTGAGAGGCTACCCATCCTGGTCGAGAAAGCCGTGCGCGACGCCGGCCTGGATCTTATTGAGTTATCAGCTGACGGCGGTTTCTACGCGCGTGTCAGCGGTAGCCATGCTTGTGCATGGATTCGGATCGATGAAGGCGATATCTGGGTAGCATTGCCCGTTGCAGATGGCGGCCGTCTAGGTTTGATGGACATCGGCGCACGATCATTGCCATCAGGTATGAGCACCATTGGACGGACAGCTTCCGCACGGTCGCTGTACCTGACTCTCCATGCGGCTTGCGTGCTGCAATTAAATACGCCCATCCAGCTCAGCGCGCGGGTTGAAGAGCGCTTGGCTGCTATTGCGGAAACGGAACGTACGGCGGAGGTGCGTCAACGCATAGGCCAAGATGTATTCCGTGAAGCCCTCTTCGAATTGTGGGTCGGCTGCTGCGCTGTGACGGGTACCAAGCTGCCACCTGCATTGCTGCGCGCCAGCCACGCCAAGCCTTGGGCGGATGCAAGTGATGATGAACGTTTAGATCCGTTCAACGGGTTGCTGCTTGCCGTGCACCTGGATGCTCTGTTCGATGCGGGGCTAGTGGCTTTCAGTGATGATGGTGCGGTGCTGGTGAGTCCGGATCTCAACGCGGACACCCGGCACACATTCGGTTTGTCTCTAGGCATGCGCTTACAGAACATGTCTCCGGGACACTTGCCGTATCTTCGATATCACCGTCATCACGTAGCGCATTTCGATACGCGTGACTGAGGCGTGCAAAAGCCCCAGGACATCTTGTGCACTGACCATTTCACACATGCAAATTCGTCCGCACCCGTCGTGCCCCGATCCCATGCAAGCTGGTCGGCTTGATAGGCGCGATAGGCCTCCAACCCATTACCTCGCTTGATTGTCCACCCGATGATGGAGGGGCGTGGTGCAGTTGCATGACGATCAAACGGATCGTGCGGCCAGCCATCACCGATGGTTGATCATCGTAAATTGGTCCGGTGGTTCATTCATCCCGTTGCCCCAACGTTCAAGGACTCATGGTCCAAGCATTTGAGGCGCTCAATCTCGTCATGAAAGTTGATATAACTTGATTTGTCTCTTTCTCTGAGATAGACTAAAAAAATGGCTAAATCCCTACGCGTAGATGAAGTGTCTGGGAAGATGCGGGAGCGAGGCTGGACTCAGGCCCACCTGGCCCAACAAGTGGGCGTCACCAGCCAAACGGTAACCAACTGGATGAAGGGGCGTGACTTCCCTCGCCCAACTGCGCTGTTGAAACTTGCAGTGACCTTGGGTCTCGCATTCGAAAACCTGGTCGATCCAGGCGGTGTTACTGAACCCGTCATCGCCTTCCGTAAGAAGGCCGGCACAAAGACAACCGACCACCACATCAGCAAAGCCCGAGGAATGGGCCATTTGCTGAAGCCGCTTGTGGCCTTGCTGTCGGAAACGAGGCAGCTGCGTACGCTCATTACGTCGCCGGACTGTGAATATGCTCCGTTGCGCAAAGCTGTGGAGCAGACCCGTGCAGAACTCGGAATAGGTCAGCATGCGGTCCTTTCCTACAGCCACCTGATTGGCCAGTTCCAAAAGAACGCGGCCATCTTGGTTCCTGTTTTGTGGGGAAAAAAGGATCGGCACGAGAACGCGCTCCACATCCGTCTTCCAGAAGAAGATGTGACCTTCGTGTATCTCAATCTCGACGTGAAATTGGAGGACTTCAAGTTCTGGATTGCGCATGAATTAGCGCATGTCTACACGCCAGAATTGGCTGGAAGCGAAGAGGGAGAAGACTTCGCAGATGCCTTCGCAGGTGCACTGCTGTTCCCACACGAGTGCGCGGAGGCAGCATATAGGGATGCGGCCGGTAGAGTGAAAAGCGGAGTTATCACGGCACTCGCTCGGTATGCGACCCAGCACGAGGTGTCGCTGAATACGGTTCACCAGCAGGTCAAGCGGTTCGCCAAGAATTCAGGTCTTCCACCCCTGCCAGTCGAAGACAGAACCATCCACCAGGTCCGCAATCGTGTAGCTAGTACAACGGTCAGCGAGGCACTTTTCGAGCCCATGCCTCCAGACGCCAACAGCTATATTTCCGTTGCCAGCTCAGTGTTCCAGTCCGAGTTTTTCGTCGCCTTGGAGAGATTGGTCAAAGAACAAGGGGTGGGGGCTGGTTACATTCAACAGGTGTTGGATATCCCACTGAAGGACTCGGTGTCCGTTCATAGGGCGCTGGCCGTTTGACACAAGTTCTCCTCGATACGAACGCTTATTTGCGTCTGGCAAAGCGTGTCAGGCCGATGTTGGGCGTCGCATTCGGGGTGAAGGCGTATGTGCTGGTCGTCCTGAAGGATGTCGAGGAAGAAGTTCATCGCAACTCAGCGCTGGGATTCAAATTCCCTTGGTTCGATGAGCAGGTATTGGCGGACGAGAGACTTGCCGCAAGGGCAAGGCTGACGAAAGAGGAGAAGGAAAGCATCGAAGTGGCTGCCGGCATACTTCGAGCTTCTGTCCTGTCGGATCCGTTGCGATTCATGCAGGGACGCGGAGACCCGCCTAGTCTCGTGGATTGCAGGGTGCTGGCCCACGGTTACGTACGGGGATGCATAGTCACTACCGACGACTTGGGAATGCACAAGCTTGCAAGCGAGTTCGAGATCCGAGTTTGGCATGGCTATGAACTACTCAAGGCGTTACTGAATGCCAAGGCCGTTGATTCGGTGCTGGTGAGACAGATCTACGATGCGCTTGAGGCGAACCAGGATTTGCCGGCCAGTTGGCGAAAGGCCCGGCACACCAAGTTTCCCAAGATATTCGGACATCCCGGCAAGTAGCGCCTGAGCTGGCATCTTTTTGGCTGAAAATTCGTTAGTAACACAGCTTTGCGAGTTTGTTTGTGATCGCAAATAATTTCAAACCTATACCACTCCTGTGAAGTCGGTGGTCATCGCTTCGCGTTTGGACGCTCCGCGTCGCGGCGTTCGTATAGGGCGCCTGACTCATGAGAGGCAAACTCGACACGGCCTACTGCTTCCAAATGATGGTCATCGCGGTTCTGATGGGTGTCGTCCGAAGCATCCGCTGTAGCAACTTCAAGGCCCCCTGATCCAGCGCGCCACAAGCACAACGCACAAGGCCCGGACATGTCCGGGCCTTGTGCATTTATGCCATCTATAGGAGTTCATCATGCATATCGCGCAATCTTTGACCCACACTCGTTACAAACTTGCAGGCGAAACGACGGAGCAGGATGTTCTCGGCGCAGCCGAAGGCATCCTTAGAAACAAGCTTGAGCGCCAAGGCAGCATCGGCAGTCCGACCGATGCCAACGACTTCCTCCGTATGCGCCTGGGTGGGCTGTTGCACGAAGAGTTTCACGTCCTTTGGCTGGACAACCGCCACCGGATCCTCGATTGCCAGAAGCTTTTCACCGGCACCGTCGATGGGGCTAGCGTTCACCCCAGAGAAGTGGTGCGAGCGGCGCTGGCTATCAACGCCAGTGCGGCGATCCTGGCGCACAATCACCCCAGTGGCGTGGCCGACCCCAGTGCGGCCGATCGGATGCTCACCCACGAGCTTCGCGAAGCGCTGCGGCTGATCGGGGTGCGTGTCCTTGACCACATCGTGGTGGGTAGCGAGTGCGTAAGCATGGCGAGCCGAGGCCTTTTGTAGCCCCGGCGTGCCACATCATGCTTTATTCGCCGTGCCCCGCTTACCTGCGGCCAACCGCTTGGCCTGGTTCAACAGCTTCGACCGTTCAGTCTTCGTGAGCTTGGCGAAGGCCAGCAACATGTCGGCTTGGTCGTCGTCTTCGGCGAACAGGTAGGCGAGCGGCACATTGAGTGCTTCTGCCAGCGCCGCAGCCGTGTCCATGTCGGCCCGGTTGACCTGCTGTTCATAGCGATTGATCCGAACACTGCCGTTGGCTTTGTCATCGGACACGAGACCCCCCAATGCGCGCTGAGAAAGACCCCGCAAGGTACGGGCAGCTTTCAAGCGCTTGGCAAAGATCGCGGCAACGGACGTAGACAAGTGTTGGCATCGGTAGCTGAATCGCCAGCAGCATTGCCTATGTACGTCGCGCGCAAAAGTCTATACCGTAACAGTATATATCTGTTCGCGGGCGCCCCTTGAGGCTTTTCCGCACGGCCACAGGGAGCCATCGAAAAGCCGACGCGCTGCTATCCACCCAACCGCTTGCTGTCTCGCCGGGCCATGGTACCCGGGAAGACGGCGTGTCTATTCCTCCAAACACAAGGACAACGAGGCATGAAAACGCTGAACCATCCCTTTGAACTTACGTCGGAGCAGAGAAAGCAAGGTGCCAAGTACAACCTTGCCGTCGTGGCTGCGCTCTTCATCTTCATGCTGGTCGTTTCGGCCACAGGCATTGATGCGGCTATGCTCGTCGTTGAGGTTGTGCTCGCTATCGCCGTCGGCTTTACCGTGCGCCGCGGAACGCAGCGTGGCTGGATGCTCTACGCGGAGAAGTACGAACCAGGCGCAACCTACGCTTTTACCAAGAACCTGACGCTGGGCGTGCTATGGCGCGCGCTAGCGACTTGGCTTGGAGGGTGTGTAATTCTGGAATTTCTTACAGCGATGGCAAGCAGCAGTCTTGCCATCGCATTCGAGTTCTTTATCGGCGCATCCATCGTCATCCAAGCAGCGCATAGTCTTGGCCTGCGCTTCGGCTGGAAGTCGGCAGATAGCACGTTGCCCCGTGCTTTGCCCGCCACCGCCTCCCCTTGAGGGGGTAACCCGTCGATGCCACAATCCATTAAGGAGCACATGCTCACCGGATGTGCGCTCTTTCGCATCTAACAGGGGAAACCATCATGAAGAAGTCACTTCGCTTCCCGCTGGCGATGCCGGGGGCCACAGCGCTGTGCGCCCTCGTTGTGCTCGCCGCCGTCGTTGGTCTGACGGGCTGCACCACGGACAAACACATCACTGAGGTGAAGGCGCTGGCTTTCAGCTACCCGGACAATAACACCCCCGATCCGAACCTGACCGTGGATCAAGCCCTCGATTACCGAAAGGTCTGTGACTCGGTCGCCGATTCAATTAGGAAGTGCGCGTTTGAAAGACTTATCGAAGATCTGCTGAGGAGAGTGGAAGCGTAGCCGTTTTCTGGGTCGCTGGTTGAGCTTGTCTTCAATGCTCTGGATGTAAGCCTCGGA
>NZ_JBHSNG010000030.1:0-46308 GCF_042657005.1 Rhodanobacter terrae | reverse complement strand
ATAGCGTTCGTCTTGGCTCAGGTGTGTGTAGCTCATGTGCAGTTCCACTTGGCGGTGAAGCTGTGCAGGCTACCGCACCTGCGCCGCTCTACCGTTTGGGGTGGTGCACTTCAGAATTGAATTCGCCCCTAGAGATTCCCAGCGTTCGACTAAGGGAAATTCCGTGATATCGTTGATGTTTGAAGATTCCTCGGTCCACCAATCTAAAGCACCCATTTCATCATTCCTTATGTGGTTTGGCTTTGATGGCTTGTATGCAATTCGGCGAGAATTCCACGGGTTTATTGACGTACTTGTCGAATGGCTCTCCACCTGTAATCTGTTTTCCATCTACATCATTAAAAATCGCGCTGACATTCGCTTTAATTATTTCAGGACTTACCGAAGTCACAAAACCTCTGACGCAAATGTCGAAGGATTCTTCGAAGGCCTTAACTTTAAGATGCACCATGTCGCCTACATTCGCCTTTGGAAGTTTGTCGAATGATGGGTTTTTTGCGAATTCGGAATTCATGACGATCTCTCCAGTTATACCCCTGAACTTAAGACGAAAGACAACGAATTTGTGACTGCTTTCAGGCGTAATTAAGCCTCTGGACAACATGCGTCGTAGGTAACTTACCCTGTGACACCCCTCAATCAATTGATACGGGGCACCGTAGTTTTTCAATATTGGCAAATATTTCGAGCAAATTAATACGGGAGGAAATGGTGGGGTTAGATTTTGAACCATTCTTTGATACACCCCATCTGGTTCTGGATTTTTCCTCTTTTCAAAGAAATCGTTAAATTCATTTACGTAATCGTCCATTATTACGTTTTCAAGAAATTTAATGTCAGCGTCCGCTTGCTTCGCTGTGAAATATTCTATATGCGGTTCGTAGTCATCTAGGCTGAAATCTGGAAAGTGTTGGTTAAAAGCGTTGAAGTGATCAAATACGACTTGGCGGAAGAACTCCCGCGTGCCTTCGTCATCAGGCAATTTAAGCCTCTTGGCATATTCGTGCCATTTCTCATGATCTTGAGGCTTCATCGTCTCGGAAAGCATCGTTGCTTACCTTTCCTTCTTGTTTCGCGCTTCCGTCACTTCTCTACCGATGCACCTGTGGTGCTTGGCATTGGTACCCCATGATTAGTCCCAGCTCATCCCCTTCATGGTATCGCTGATGTGCGATGTGAAGGCATTCATGCACTCTAAAACATGCTCTAGGTAGCCGCGTTCTATGTTGATGTGGCTATGCTCATAGTGCCTGTAGATGTTAATTACTGAGAGGTCGTTGCGAGACTGGATGTAGTCGTGGAACTTGTCATCCGGCTCAATTTTTCCGCTTGCATGAGCAATGATGTTCCGAAGCTTCCCTATCTTGGATAGCTCGTTCCAAGAATGGTGTTGCTTGATGCCCTGTAGGCCACAAACTTTTGTTAGATAGGTCACAGACCGTTCTATTCCCTTGTGGTTGAGGTCTTGCAGGTCAATGCCGTACTTCTTGAATTTTTGCGCATTGTAGCAGAGCAAATTTAGTTCGTCCTCCAGAGAGCCGTACATGGTCAGCAATGCTGATCCTCTTCTCATCGAGGGATAGTGCTTAAGGAACAACTCGTCCAGATCCCATGACATGTCATCCAGACCGCGATAGAAGCGAATTATTTCCGGTGTTCGCTCGTCGTCTAGATCGAGCTCTTCCGTTTCAAATTCTGCGGTTTGATAGGCTTGGATTGAACTGTCTATGTCACTCTCAATCGACGCTACAAACGCTTTCAACAGGGCTAACGACGGTTTTGCATGGAACATGTGCCACTGGTAGAAATAGTGGAAAAAATATTTTCCATTTGAGGGCTTAACCATGCACTTCCCCTGTAGTTTTCCCTAACGATCAGCGTATGGACTGTGTTCCATCATCTCATCGTAATACGCATCCATACTCACTTGTTCGTGCTTTAACGACTCTCGCACGGCCTCTCTAAAGCCTTCATGCACGATGTAGTGGCGTGAGTGGGTCAGGGTAGGGAGGAAGCCTCTAGGCATCTTCGTCTCTCTGCCTTGAGCTCCAGGCTCAAAAGACTTCAGGCCATGCTTAATGCAGAACTCGATGCCCTGATAGTAGCAAAGTTCAAAGTGCAACAAATTCAATACGTTGCGACTTTTAGCGGGTTCGTCTATGACCCCTGATAAGGCATTGTATTTCTCGAAATGCAGGCCGGGCACGTCGACGCACGCGCCCCAGTAGCGCCCGTACAGTACCTCGTGGCTCTGGATGAACAACGCCATCGCGACGATGGTGTTGCCCTGGCGCGCCAGCGCGAGCTGGGCCGTGCGGCCCAACTCGCCCAGCCGCCGGAACAACGCCGCGGTCAATGCCGCATGGTTGCCCTTCATGTCGAACGTGGCTTCGTACAGCGCGTGCACCCGCCGCCATTCGTCATCGCCCAGCGTGTCGCCGCCGCGCCATTCGATGGCCACGCCGCTGGCGGCGACCTGGCTGCGTTCGCGCAGGATGTTCTTGCGTTTCTTGTGGTTGAGCGTGGCCAGAAAGGCAGGGAAGTGGCGGTAACCGCGGTTGTGCCAGTGGAACTGCACGTCCGAGCGCGCCAGCCAGTCCGGGTCGCCTTGGAACGCGGCGAGTTCGGCCTCCTGCAGGAAATTCACATGCACCGAGGACAACCCCATCCGGTCGGCTTCGCGGCGCATCGCTTCGGCCAGCGCCCGCTGCAGCATCGGCGTACGTGCGTCCTTGCCGGCCAGCAGGCGAGGACCGGGTACCGGCGAATAGGGCACGCCGCACAGCAGCTTGGGATAGTAGTAGCCGCCGGCGCGTTCCCAGGCACTGGCCCAGCTCCAGTCGAACACGAACTCGCCGTGCGAGTTGCCTTTCAGGTACAGCGGCGCGGCGGCGAGCAGCCGGCCGTTTTCATACAAGCCAAGATGATGGGCCTGCCAGCCCCAGTCGGAGCGAATGCAGCCGTCGCGTTCCAGCGCGGCCAGGAAGGCGTGCGACACGAACGGGTTCGCATCGGGACGCAACGCGTCCCACTCCGCGGCAGGCAGTTCGGCGATCGCATCGTGGAAGCGGATGTCATGCATGGCTGAGTGCGGCCTCGACGTTGTTGTTGTAGGAGCCCGCTGGCGGGCGATGCTCTTGCTTTGATGTTTGGAGATGGAGATTCAGAGCAACAGCATCGCCCGCGAGCGGGCTCCTACAACGACATCAGCCAACCGGCGTCTGCTGGTCCAGCCAGCGTTCGGCGTCGAGTGCAGCCATGCAGCCGAAGCCGGCCGAGGTCACCGCCTGGCGATACACGTGGTCGGCGACGTCGCCGGCGGCGAACACGCCCGGCACAGAGGTCATCGTGGCCATGCCGCTCTGGCCACTGTGGATCTTGATGTAGCCGTCATGCATGTCGAGCTGGCCTTCGAAGATGCCGGTGTTCGGCGTATGGCCGATCGCCACGAAGAAGCCGGTGGCCTGGATGTCGCGGGTGACGCCCGAGTTGACGTCCTTCACGCGCACGCCGGTGACGCCGGTATGGTCGCCCAGCACTTCGTCGATGCTGTGGTTCCAGACCAGCTCGATCTTGCCGGCGGCGGCCTTCTCGAACAGCTTGTCCTGCATGATCTTCTCGGCGCGCAGCTTGTCGCGGCGGTGCACCAGGTAGACCTTGCGGCCGATGTTGGCCAGGTACAGCGCTTCCTCGACAGCGGTGTTGCCGCCGCCGATCACCACCACGTCCTGGTCGCGGAAGAAGAAGCCGTCGCAGGTGGCGCAGGCGGAGACGCCTTTGCCCTTGTACTTTTCTTCGCTGGCGATGCCGAGGTACTTGGCGGTGGCGCCGGTGGTGATGATCAGCGCATCGCAGGTGTACTCGCCGGAATCGCCCTTGAGCCGGAACGGACGCTGCTTCAGGTCCACCGTGTGGATGTGATCGAAGATCATCTCGGTGTGGAAGCGCTCGGCGTGTTCGGCCATGCGCTGCATCAGCGCCGGGCCCTGCAGGCCTTCGACGTCGCCCGGCCAGTTGTCTACGTCGGTGGTGGTCATCAGCTGGCCGCCCTGCTGCATGCCGGTGATCATGGCCGGCTTGAGGTTGGCGCGCGCGGCATAAACTGCCGCGGTATAGCCGGCGGGACCGGAACCGAGGATCAGCAGACGACTGTGTTTGGTGGTGCTCATGGTTGTTATAATCCTTGGGTTTACTGATGGCCTGGACTCTTATTCGCTGCAGCTGTGCCGATGGTTTCCTCGTCACGGGAAAGTCGGCGATCAAGGGCCACGAATCCGCAAGGATGGGGAATGCGCCCGGCCGATTCAAGGTAGACGACAGATTCAGCCACCCACCGCAACGTCAATGCGATGGATTTACAACGTGCTCCCACAGGATTCTTTCTCCATGCGTATCGGTATCCCCTCCGAAACCAAGACCCTCGAAGGTCGTGTTGCCCTCGTTCCCGCCGCCGCCGCCGATCTGGTGCGCCGTGGCCATGAGGTGTTCATCCAGGCCGGTGCGGGCCTGAAGAGCGGCTTTGCCGACGAGGCCTACATCAAGGAAGGCATCAAGATCGTGCCGGATGCCGCGTCGCTGTACGAGGCCGGCGAGCTGATCGTCAAGGTGAAAGAGCCGGTGGCTGGCGACCTCGCGCTGCTGAAGAAGCATCACCTGCTGTTCTGCTACCTGCATCTGGCCGCCGAACCGGCGCTGACCCGCAGCCTGCTCGACATCGGTCTGACCGGCATCGCGTTCGAGTCGGTGGAAGAGAACGGGGTGCTGCCGCTGCTGTTGCCGATGTCGGTGATCGCCGGGCGCATCGCCACCCAGATCGGCACCACCTTGCTGCATCGCCCGCAAGGCGGCAAGGGCAAGCTGCTCGGCGGCATGGCTTCCACCCCGCGCGGCAAGGTCGTAGTGCTCGGTGCCGGCGCCGCCGGCGGTGCCGCCGCCGCGCTGGCCGCCGCGGCGGGCGCCAACGTGGTGGTGTTCGACAAGCGCCAGGACCGTCTCGCCGAGATGATGGCGATGGGCCCGAACGTCACCGCACTGTACGCCTACGAGTCGTCCGTGGCCGAGGAAGTGCGCGACGCCGACATCGTGGTCGGTGCGGTGCTGGTGCCCAGCGCCAAGGCGCCGCGGGTGGTTACCGAAGCCATGGTCAAGACGATGGAGCCGGGCAGCGTGCTGGTGGACATCGCGATCGACCAGGGCGGCTGCTTCGAGACCTCCAGGCCGACTACCTGGAAGGAGCCGACCTACGACGTGCAGGGCGTCACCCACTTCTGCGTCACCAACATGCCAGGCGCCGTGCCGCAGACCTCGTCGGTGGCGATCTCCGCCGCGATCCTGCCGTACGTGCAGCGTCTGGCCGCCGGCAACGAGTGGCGCGAGTTCGCTCCGCTGAGCGGCGGCATCAATGTCGACGGCGGCAAGCTGGTACATCCGGCATTGCAAGGTATGCTCTGACCCTGTCTGGAACTAGCCAGTCCAAAAAAGGGAAGCCCTCCAAGGTGGCGCGCAGCGCGAATGTCAAACCACGACCGAAGGAAGGCCTCAGCGAGGAGCTGAAGCGCCGGCTGCGTGAAGCCGGCGCCCTGCTGCTGCTGCCGCTGGCGTTGTATCTGCTGGTGTGCCTGTTCAGCTACGACGCCCATGACCCCAGCTGGACGAACGCCGGCCAGTTGGAGCATGCGCGCAATTTCGGCGGCACGGTGGGCGCGTACGTCGCCGACCTGCTGCGCTGGATCTTCGGCCTGGTGGCCTACTGTTTCCCGTTGCTGCTGCTGTTGCTCGGCGTGCAGGTGCTGCGCCAGCGCGGCGAGCAGCCGGTGCACCCGTGGGAGCCGGCGCTGCGCCTGATTGGCTTCGTGTTCTTCTTCATCACCGGCCCGGCGCTGCTGTACCTCAATTTCCATGACGATCCGGTGCTGCCGCAAGGCGTCGGCGGCATCATCGGCGTCTGGGTTGGCGACGCCTTGCTCAGTGCGTTCGGCGCCAAGGGTGCGCCACTGCTGCTGCTGGCGCTGTTCCTGATCGCGGTGACGCTGGCGACGGGGCTGTCATGGTTCAGGGTGATGGATTTGACCGGGCAGGGCGTGTTGCAACTGCTGGCCTGGGCCCGGGGCAAGCTGCGCCAGGCGCCGCAGGCGATGGCCGCGCGGCAGGCGCGCAACGAGCGCGAGGTGGTCAAGAAGGCCGATGCGGTGAAGCAGGCCAAGCGCGAGCCGGTACGCATCGAGCCCGCGCCCGCGCCGGTGACCAAGAGCGAGCGGGCCAAACTGGAGACGCAGATTCCGCTGTTCGTCGACGCCGCCACGCCGGGCGAACTGCCGCCGCTGTCGCTGCTGGACGAGGCGCCGCCCCAGGGGCCGGGCTACTCCGAGGAAACCCTCGAAGTGCTCTCGCGCCAGGTCGAGTTCAAGCTGAAGGATTTCAAGATCGAGGCCAAGGTGGTCGGCGCCTATCCCGGCCCGGTGATCACGCGTTTCGAGATGGAGCCGGCCGCCGGTGTGCGCGGTTCGCAGGTGTCGAGCCTGGACAAGGACATCGCCCGCGGCCTGTCGGTGGTCAGTGTTCGCGTGGTCGACGTGATTCCCGGCAAGAACGTGATCGGACTGGAAATCCCCAACACCCACAAGCAGATCGTGTACCTGTCCGAGATCCTGCGCTCGGACAAGTACGACCAGCTGAAGTCGCCGCTGGCGCTGGCGCTGGGCAAGGACATCGGCGGCAGGCCGGTGGTGGTGGACCTGGCCAAGATGCCGCATCTGCTGGTTGCCGGCACCACCGGTTCGGGCAAGTCGGTGGCGGTCAACGCAATGGTGCTTTCGCTGCTGTACAAGGCCAGCGCGAAAGACGTGCGGATGATCATGATCGATCCGAAGATGCTGGAGCTTTCGGTCTACGAAGGCATTCCGCACCTGCTGGCGCCGGTGGTCACCGACATGAAGGAGGCGGCCAACGCGCTGCGCTGGTGCGTGGCCGAGATGGAGCGCCGCTACAAACTGATGGCTGCGGTCGGCGTGCGCAATCTGGGCGGTTTCAACAAGAAGGTGAAGGACGCCGAGAACGCCGGACAGCCTCTGCTCGATCCGCTGTTCCGTCCGAATCCGGAGATGCCGAATCTGGCGGCCGAACCGCTGGAGCCGCTGCCGTACATCGTGATCATCATCGACGAGTTCGCCGACATGATGATGATCGTGGGCAAGAAGGTGGAGGAGCTGATCGCCCGGCTCGCGCAGAAGGCGCGTGCCGCCGGCGTGCACCTGATCCTGGCCACGCAGCGACCGTCGGTCGACGTGATCACCGGGCTGATCAAGGCGAACATCCCGACTCGCATCGCGTTCCAGGTGTCCAGCAAGATCGATTCGCGCACCATCCTCGATCAGTCCGGCGCCGAGGCGCTGCTCGGTCATGGCGACATGCTCTATCTGCCGCCCGGCACCGCCACGCCGGAACGCGTGCATGGCGCCTTCGTCGACGATCACGAGGTGCATCACGTGGTCGCCTGGCTGAAGTCGCAGGGCGCGCCGCAATACATCGAGGGCGTGCTGGAGGAAGTGCAGGCCACCAGCGACGGCAAGTACATCAACGATTCGGGCCTGCCGCAGGATGGCGAGGAAGGCGGCGGCGACGCCGACACCCAGTTGTACGACAAGGCGGTGGCGATCGTCACGCAGACGCGCCGCGCCTCGATCTCCGGTGTGCAGCGCCACCTGCGCATCGGCTACAACCGCGCCGCGCGGCTGGTCGAGCAGATGGAGCAGGACGGCGTGGTCAGTGCCCCGCAGCACAACGGCAACCGCGAAGTACTGGCGCCACCGCCCCCCAAGAATTGACCGCAAACGCAATTGAGGTACGAGGTATGAGGTAGGAGCCCGCTAGCGGGCGATGTTCCTGCTCCGATTTTCCTACCTCATTCAACCAACCATCAAGGCAAAGGCATCGCCCGCGAGCGGGCTCCTACCGCTGGGTTAGGTCAGTACGGGTATCGTTGGGTTAAGCCGGTACGGGCCACACTTCACCGCCATCGCAACCAACAGGGAATCCGATGAAACGCTTCATGCTTGCCGTTATCGCCGTTGTGCTGATGCTGTCGCTCGGTACCCTGGCGCAGGCCGCTGCCGGTCCGGCGCGGGCGCGGCTGGACGCGTTCGCCAGCGGCCTGCATTCGCTCACCGGGCATTTCACCCAGTCGCTGACCGACATCAACGGCCAGAGCAGCAAGACCAGTTCCGGCACGCTGGCGCTGGAAGCGCCGCGCCAGTTCCGCTGGGACACGCTGGCGCCGTACAAGCAGACCATCGTGGCCGACGGCAGCCGGGTGTGGGTGTACGACCCGGAGCTGGAACAGGTCACCGTGCGCGTCCAGAGCACCGAAGAGGCGCACAGCCCGCTCACCGTGCTGACCGACGTCAAGCAGCTGGACCGGAACTTCAAGGTCGCCGAGCAGGGCGAGCACGACGGGTTGGTGTGGCTGCGGCTCACCTCCACCGCCAAGGATCCGCAATTCGACTATGCCGATCTCGGCTTCGACGCGAACGGCCTGGCGCGCATGACGTTCCGCGACCAGCTCGGCTCCACCACCGACATCCGTTTCTCCGGCTGGCAGCGCAATGCGCCGATTCCGGCGTCCGCCTTCAATTTCGTGCCACCGAAAGGCGCCGACGTGATCGGCGACGTGCCGGTGATCACCACCCAGCCGCTGAAAGACTGATCCCTCGGGGCTGATCCTTCAGAGCAATATCGCTGCCGCCTCACATCGGCGTGTTTCAGGTCGCCGTGGCGCAGCGATGGCGGCCGTTGCTCCCGGCCTCGCCACCGGCGTTCCGGAAGGAATCGGCGTCCTCACCTTCGCCTGTGTTCTGGTCAGTCGCGCGAGGTGCGCAACGGTTCAAAGTCGCGACTCGAGGGCATCACCGCCCCATCCCGATGTCGGGTCTGAGGCATGCCGTATCATGCCGTCATGCCACGCTCCATCCCGACGCCCACGCCCGGCCTGTTCGCCGAACCCGACGCGCTCAAGCCGCTGGCCGAACGCATGCGCCCGCGCAGCCTCGACGAGATCGTGGGCCAGCAGCGCCTGGTCGGCCCGGACAAGGCGCTGCGCCGCGCGCTGGAAGCCGGCAAGATCCACTCGATGGTGTTGTGGGGGCCTCCCGGTTGCGGCAAGACCACATTGGCGCTGCTGGTGGCGCGTTATGCCGACGCGGATTTCCGCGCGATCTCCGCCGTACTGTCCGGCTTGCCGGATGTGCGCAAGGCGCTGGCCGAAGCCGAGGTGAACTTCGCCCAGGGGCGGCGCACCGTGCTGTTCGTCGACGAGGTACACCGCTTCAACAAGACCCAGCAGGATGCGTTCCTGCCGCACATCGAACGCGGCGTGATCATCTTCATCGGTGCCACCACCGAGAACCCGTCGTTCGAACTGAATTCCGCGCTGCTGTCGCGCTGCCGCGTACACGTGCTGGAACCGATCTCGACCGGCGACATCGTCGCTGCGCTCAAGCGCGCGCTGGCCGACGGCGAGCGCGGCCTCGGCGAGTTGCAGCTGCAGGTGGGCGACGAGTCGCTCGAGTCGATCGCCCAGGCCGCCGACGGCGACGTGCGCCGCGCGCTGACCTTGCTCGAAATCGCCGCCGAGCTCGCCGAAGACCAGCGCATCGACGAGGCCACGCTAGCCCAGGTGCTGGCCGATCGCACGCGCCGTTTCGACAAGATGGGCGAGCAGTTCTACGACCAGATCTCGGCGCTGCACAAATCCGTGCGCTCGTCCGACCCCGATGCCGCCGTGTACTGGCTGTGCCGCATGCTCGACGGTGGCGTCGACCCGCTGTACCTGGCGCGGCGGATGACCCGCATGGCGGTGGAAGACGTCGGCCTGGCCGAGCCGCGCGCCTGGCGCATGGCGCTGGACGCGTGGGATACCTACGAACGCCTGGGCAGCCCCGAAGGCGAGTTGGGCCTGGCCCAGCTGGCGATCTGGCTGGCGATCTCGCCCAAGAGCAACGCTGCGTACATGGCCTATAACAAGGCCCGCGCCGCGGTGCGCGACGGCGGCACGCTGGAAGTGCCGATGCACTTGCGCAACGCGCCGACCAAGTTGATGAAGGGTCTCGGCTACGGCAAGGGCTATCAGTACGACCACGATGCCGAAGGCGGCGTCGCGCTGGACCAGCAATGCCTGCCCGACGAACTCGTCGGCAGCGTGTTCTACGAGCCGGTCGAGCGCGGCCTGGAACTGCAACTGCGCGAAAAACTGCTGGCCCTCCGCGCCGCCCGCAAGAAAGCCCGCCTGTTGTAGGAGCCCGTTCGCGGGTGATGCTCTGAATCCATCGCCCCTCCAACCCTGCTGCACGCACCCTTGCCGCGCGGTCATACCCGGCATAAATTCGCTGAACCAACCGGAGAGGGCGAATCATGCGCGTACTCGTGGCAGGTCTGATCGGCGGCATCCTGATGTTCGCCTGGGGTTTTCTGGCACACATGGCACTGGGGCTCGGCCATGTCGGCATCAAGCCGCCGGCCGATGAAAATGCGGTGCTCAGCAGCCTGCATGAGGGCTTGGGCGAACGGGCCGGCGTCTACATCCTGCCGTCGCTGGATCCCAAGAAAATGGGCGATGCGGCGGAGGTCATCGCGTACCGGCAAAAGGCCATACGGTCGCCTTACGCCTGGGTGGTCTACCTGCCGCAAGGTGAGGACATGACCAGGATGGGGCCGCAGATCGGGCGTCAATGGGCGTCAGATACATTGTCTGCCCTGGCGCTGGCCTTCGTGATGGGTCTGGCGGGACTCGGCTTCCGGCGCCGCCTCGCGGTGGCGGCCGCGGCCGCGGTATTTGCATGGCTCAGCACCATGCTGCCGTACTGGAACTGGTATCGCTTTCCGCTCGATTTCACCTGGGCTGCGCTGATCGAGCAACTGATCGGCTGGCTGATCGCCGGCGCCGCGATGGCCTGGTGGCTGGGCCGCAGCGAGCGCAAGCTGGCCAGCTGACCTTCCACCGTTCGCCCTGAGCGTAGCGCAGCGAAGTCGAAGGGCCGCCCCTCGATTTCGGCCCTGTGGGCCTACGCTCAGGGCGAACGGATTCATTGACGGCACGGTTCGCGTTCCCTGGTTGCATTGCGGCAACAGCCACCCGGCAGCGATAATTCAGGGTTCAAGCCTTCTCTGGACTCGATCATGCTGGATCCCGCACTGCTGCGTTCGCGCCTCACCGAAACCGCCGCGCGCCTCGAGGAAACCCGGGGCTATGTGCTCGACGTCTCCGCCATGGAAGCGCTGGAGAGTTCGCGCAAGCAGCTGGCAATGGAGACGCAGGAATGGCAGAACCTGCGCAACACGCGCTCCAGGGCCATCGGGCAGGCCAAGGCGAAGGGCGAGGACGTCGCCGCGCTGATGGCCGAGGTCGCCGGCATCGGCGACAAGCTCAAGGCCAACGAGCAGGCGCTGGCCGAGACGCAGGCGAAGCTTTCCGACATCGCGCTGCTGATCCCGAACATTCCGCACGAGTCGGTGCCGGTCGGCAAGGACGAAAGCGACAACGTCGAGATCAGCCGCTGGGGCACGCCGCGCGCGTTCGAGTTCGAGGCGAAGGACCACGTCGTGCTGGGCGAGCGTCACGGCTGGCTGGACGGCGATGCGGGCGCCCGGCTTTCCGGCGCGCGCTTCACCGTGCTGCGCGGCCAGGTCGCGCACCTGCATCGCGCGCTGGGCCAGTTCATGCTCGACCTGCACACCAGCGAGCACGGCTACCTCGAATGCAACGTGCCGGTGCTGGTCAACGCCGACAGCATGCTGGGCACCACCCAGTTGCCGAAGTTCGAGGAGGACTTGTTCTCCACCCAGGTCGGCGAGTCGAAGCGCTACCTGATTCCCACCGCCGAAGTGTCGCTGACCAACCTGGTGCGCGACACCATCCAGGAAGCCGACGCGCTGCCGCTGCGCTTCACCGCGCACTCGCTGTGCTTCCGCGCCGAGGCGGGCAGCTACGGCCGCGACACCCGCGGCATGATCCGCCAGCACCAGTTCGAGAAAGTCGAGATGGTGCAGATCGCCCGTGCCAGCGAGTCGTATGCGCGGCTCGAGGAAATGGTCGGCCACGCCGAGAAGGTGCTGCAGAGACTCGGCCTGCCGTACCGCAAGCTGCTGCTGTGCACCGGCGACATGGGCTTCCAGTCGAGCAAGACCTACGACCTCGAAGTGTGGCTGCCCAGCCAGCAGACCTACCGCGAAATCTCCAGCTGCTCCAACTGCGAGGACTTCCAGGCGCGCCGCCTGCAAGCCCGTGTGCGCAACGCCGACACCGGCAAGCCCGAGCTGGTGCACACCTTGAACGGCTCCGGCCTCGCCATCGGCCGCACGCTGATCGCAGTGATGGAGAACTACCAGAACGCCGACGGCTCGATCACCGTGCCCGAGACATTGCGCCCGTACATGGCCGGGCTGGACCGCATCGCATGAACACGCCGGCACCCGTTCGCGGAACCTGGGACAAGGTGGAGTTCTACACCAGCTACTTCCTGCTGCTGGTGTTGCTCTCCTTCATCGGCACCCGGCTGGGCTTCGCCGTCGTGTGGCAACTGCCGGCCATCGACTTCGTCCTCTCGGTGATCGCGGTGTTGCTGCTCATCGCCAGCTTCTGGTTCGGCCGCCACAGCCGCCGCTGGCGCCTGTGGACGATCGGCTTCGCCACCGCCACCCAGATCGTGCCCATGGTGATACGTGAACCCGTGCTGCTGTTTCCGTTGATCGGCGCGTTGATTCCAGTCGCGATCCTGGTGGGCTGCCTGGTCGCGCTGTCGAAGAAGGGCGTCGACGTCCGTCCGCCGCAGGGTTCCTGACCGACGGACTCGCTGCGCCGTCGGCGCAAACTGGCGGATGAACTCACCATTTCATGCGCCCGATCTCATGATCGATTCCGTGGCGAAGCTGTTTCGCCAGCGCCGGGTTTCCCGCGTGGCGGATGTTCGAGCGAAGCACCTGCAAATCCTGTCGCCAGCCGAGTTTGTCCGCCAGGCGACGCAGCGAACGAGTCGATTTCGCTTTGCGTTTGACGGCTTCGAGACTTTTCCAGCCAGCCGACGCCTCGACCCCATTCAACGTTTCGAGTTGCAGCCGAAGACGGCGTACGCGCTTGCGCCAACGATGAAGGCGAGCCGACGAACCTTCTGCCTGCGCGGCCGCTTTCGCCTTCTCCAGGCGCTTCAGGTTATGCAGGACGGAGTGGTGCACCACCTTCTTCGTCAGGTCCGTCCAGGGAAGATCGGTTACCGCCAATGTCATCCGGCTCATCCTGGCGCGCCGTTTCGAAAAATCCGGATCGCGGGACAACGCAGCGTCAAGCAACAGGTCTCGGCGCTGCTTCAGTTGATCGGAAATCTTTTTCCAGTATGGCTGGTGGTCGTTGGCCAGCTTGGACGCCGTCTCCGCCACCACCTGAGCGTCACGCAGCGGAGACAGGCCGTCGACCAGTCGATCCAGCGACTTATCGATCGCGTCGAACTTCGCGCCGAAAACCTTCCGGCCCAGATCCAGCGTCCCCCGAAGCCTTCGTATCGCCTTGCGGGCCTCGTGCACGGCAACGTGACGATCCCGTTTCTTTTCCAGCGCCCGCCGCACCTCGTGCGCCTGCCTGGACGCCACCTCGGCAAGTTCCAGCCCCAACAATGTCGATGCCATATGCCGCAGGCTTCATTCGAAGACGGACAGCTAGTCTAGGGATGCTCTGATCAATTCTACGTAGGCGTCACCGTGACTGTCTGTTCGCAGGCCACAGGGCCGTCGGCGAGGGCAGACTGGCCGTCTGTCGAGACGGCGGACCGAAGGCATGCGGACAGACAGTCACGGCCCCAACGCATTGAATTTAAAATGATGGGGTGATGTCCAGAAGGCGCGCAGGCTGCGCCGCGCAGCTTGGCAAGACGGCCAGTCTTCCCTGCGCCGCGCAACACACCCTGCGCGCCTTCTGGACATCATGCCGCCTACGTAGAATTGATCAGAGCATCCCTAGTTCGCTGATCTCATGGTGCAAGCATCATCAAGCGAGGCTACGGCGCCGGGCCTGAGCGACGAAATCCTCGGCGGCGGCCAGGTCGCCACCGCCTGCCTCGATGAACTGCTCGGCCACCTGCGGGCGAGGGTACGCACATCCTGGCCGATGCAGGCTTGTCCCGTTTCCGCCCGTAACGGCTATCGGCGATCCAAAGCGGCGCCGAGGCGCAGGCCTTGGAGTGCCTGCATGGCGCTTGCAGGGTATGGCTCACGTGTTGGGCGTGGTCCTGGGGCATCCGCAGGCGGTGCTGCCCGAGACCGTGCCGCCGACCGCATCGCGGCAAAACGGCCCGTTCTAAACTCCACCCGCGATCGGAACCGGTCCGTTTTCCGGCCACGCTGGCGGCATCGAATCCATACCAAGCCAACGGCACGGGCAATCTCCGCCAAGCTGGGGCTAGTTCTCAGTCGCCAGATGGGATCACCAATGGCGAAGCGTTACGGCGCGGAGCGTTGATGCCGTTGGAAAACCACCCCAAGAGCTCGTTTTTGTCCCCTCGCGAGTGAACGGCTACGCCGACGGAGTTGCTCTTGAATTCTGCGTACCCAATTGGCGCGATGAAGGTTGCGCCAGTCGCAGCTAGTGACGCTGCGAAGGCACCTTTTCCCGTCTCGCAGGAGAGCAGGTACAGGCTAATGTTCCGCTGTACCAAGTGTGCTCCAAACTCTCTGATCTGGTCGGCATCCATGTCCTTTCCGTTGTGTCCCTTGACCATCAGAGGGCCGGTCTCGTCCCCATGACTCAGCAGCACGAGGATGCCGTCCTGATCAACCGAAGTGACCCAGTCCCAGAACGTCTGCGGGTTTTTATCGAGCGCGGCCGTTTGATAGCCCTTGTTGCCGAAATAGTTGGTGGCATCGCCGTTGGCGGTATCCGGGCAATACAGAAACAGATATTTCATGGATCACTTCGCTTGCGTACGTCGCGGCCTAGTCCGCTTTCTACATAATGCGAAAGAGAGACCAATCTTTGGTCATCCGAGGAAATGAACGCAAGACATGGTGCATGTGCCAGCAAAAGTGCCACATCCCGCTGGAGTGGCGAAGCAAATGGTAAAGCAGACGCATGATTGGATTGGCCAACCGAATTGACCAAGCACCGTCCGCCAGAAACCGCGGGACCCTAGCAAAACAGCGGGGTACCAAGGATTGGCGGAGGGAGTGGGATTCGAACCCACGGTACGCGTTAACGTACGACAGTTTTCAAGACTGTTGCCTTAAACCGCTCGGCCATCCCTCCGCGGGAAACGCATTGTAAGGCCAGTTGCATCGCTAGCCAACGCGGTTCGATCCGGTTGTAATCCGAATCCGGCCCATGGAACCCGTGCCTTGACCCGAGGACTTGCCGTACCCGCTTTCTGCGTTGCCCTCCTGATGATTGGCAGTTCGTATGCCAGGGAGGCCCCGGTTCGCCGCGATTTTGCCATCGATGCACCGGTCCGGCCGATGGTCGTGCGCGTTGATGGCCACTGGCAGGTCAGCTATGAGCTGCACCTCACCAACATGTCCCGCACCGAGCTCAGGCTCACGCATGCGACGGTGCTGGGCGAGCCGAACGGGACTCCACTCGCCGATCTCTCCGGAGCTGCGCTGGCTGCCGATCTGGCCCCGATGAATACCAACGGGCACAACAAAGCCGATCCCGTCTTGATCGCGCCGGGCCGGCAAGCGGTGCTGTTTCTGGACATCGTCGTGCCCGGCTGCAGGTTCCCCACGAGTTCCGGCATCGCTTCAGCTACACGACCGCAGGCAACAACAAGACGCTGACGCAGTGGAGCGATGAGCTTGCGGTGGACAGCACGAAACCCTCGCTGATCGGGCCGCCGTTGCGCGGCGGACCGTGGGTGGCCATACATGGCCCTGCCTGGCCGCGCGGACACCGGCGCGTGTTCTACACCCGGGCAGGTCGTGCCAGATTGCCGGGCCGGTTCGCCATCGACTTCGTCAAGGTGGACGACAAGGGCCGCGTGACTGCAGGCGACGCCGACCTTGTCCGCGATGCGTTCGGCTATGGGGACGACGTGCTGGCGGTGGCCGACGCGACAGTCGCGGCGGTACACGACGGCATGGACGAGGCTTCGCGCATCTCGGCGCGAACGACGCCTCCGGTGGACGAGGATGCCGGCAATTATGTGGCCCTGCGGCTTTCCGACGGCTGCTTTGCCTTCTACGAGCACCTGAGAAAAGGCAGCGTGCGCGTGGCTGCGGGCGACAAGGTCAGGACGGGGGAGGTCATTGGCTCGCTGGGTTTCTCCGGCGAATCTACCGGGCCCCACCTGCATTTTCATGTGGCCGACGGCAGTACGCCGCTAGACGCGGAGGGCCGGCCTTTCGAGATTCGCAGCTACCGGAAGCTGGGCCATTACGACGACATCTCGAAACTAGGCTCTCCGTGGATGCCTATGGTCGACGGCAAGAGCGCGACGCGCGTGGGTGAATGGCCAGACGGGAATGATGTGGTGGCATTTCCTTGAGGGAAGCTCGAAAACCCCTGATTTGAACCGTCATCCCAGCTTGACCAGCTTCGCTGTTGTAAGGCGCCTCGCTGGGATGACGAGCAATGGCCAATTTTTCGAGGCCTCTCGAGAGCGCGAGCATCAACATGCGAGTTTCCCCGACTGACGAAGCCACGCAACGTTGGCGCGACGATCGCCGTCAGTGTGCGACGTCGTCGGCCGAAGGGATCGTGTCCGGTGACAGCAACAGCTCTGCATCGTTGGTGACATAACGGACATAACGGTAGTCGCGGATAAAACTGATCCGGCCGTCGCGCCACTCCAGCCACATCACGTAGCTGGGCTTGGGATCGGCGCGGTCTTCGAAGACCGCGATCACTTCCCGGCCCTCCAGCCAGGCTGGGGCCAGCCACAGGGCGTCGTTCTTGGAATAAATGGTGAAGAACAAGCCGACGTCCGCGGCGCCGGCGCGAAGCGGGTGAGAGGACTGAACGAGTTTCACGTCGTCGGCGAGTAGTGCCCGCAGGCCATCCCAGTTCCGCTGGTTGAATAGCGCGACATAGCGCGCCACCGCGGCGGACGCCGGCTGCGCGTCAGGCAGCGGGCCGGCCTGCGCATTGATCTCCCGAAGACGTGCGCGCCCTCGCGCGAGGTCACCTTTCACGGCATCGACCGAGATGTCGAGCAGGGCGGCGATCTCGATCAGCGACTCGTCGAGCACGTCCTTCAGGATGACGACGCTGCGCTGGAGGATGGGGAGCTCCACAAAGCGCGACACTGCGGTCTTCACCGCTTGCTGGCGCATCAGTCCCTCCGCGGGGTCGGGGTTTGCCGGGTCGCCGGTGTCCGGCACGGCGTCGATCGGTTCGGCCATGCGTACCGCCCGGCTGCGCAGCAGGTCGAGGGCGCGGTTGTGGGCGATCCGGAACAGCCAGGGACGCAGCGGCGGCGCCTCCTCCAGGTCTTGCAAGGCCACGAGAGCCCGGACCAGCGTGTCCTGCACGACGTCCTCGCCGTCGATGACCGATCCCATGAGACGCGCGCCATAGCGATGCAGCTCGGGCCGCAGCTGATCGGCCACGGCGAGGAGTGCTGCCCGGCGATCGCTTTCCGACGTGGGGTGCTCGATGCTCAAGCGGCTGCTTCCTCGAGGAGGGTGACGCCCTCGTCGCCGTTGAGCCCGAAGGCAAGGCCATCGGCATATTGTGGATCGTCCAGCACGGAAACCACCTTCTCGCCGAATTCACGGGGCGGCATCGGTGCGCCGAAGCGTGTCAGGAACGCTTCGGGCGTGATGCCCATGGCGCTGGCATAGGCGTGGGAGGCCATGTCGCCGATTCCGGTGCCGGCCACCATCTGCCGCGGCACGATCGCCTGGAAGCCGATCCCGAGGTTCTTCTGCGCGGAAATGGCGTTGGCGTACTTGGCCATGAACCAGAGCATGCGCTTGGCACCGCCATAACCGCCCGACATGGGCGATCCGCTGATGGCCGCGCCGCTCGATACTATCAGCACGCGGCTTCCCGGCTTGAGCGGCAGATTGAGCGCAGCCTGCAGCCAATACAGCCCGGCCTTGACGTCGTGTTCCCAGGGCGCGGTGAAATCCGCCCAGCTCACCTGGTCCAGTCGGCCCATCCGCGGTTTCATGCCGGCGTTGAGCACCAGGATGTCAGGGCGGACCTGGGCGAGGATGCGGTGGGCGGCGCTCTCGTCCGTCACGTCGGCGGATATCGTGGCGACGCCCAACCGGGCGCGGACGGACTCGAGCGCCTCGGTGCCGCGGGCGACGACCGTCACCGTGGCGCCATGCGCCACCAGCGCCTCGACCAGTCCCAGGCCAAGGCCGCGGCTTCCGCCGGTAACGACGACATGTTTATCTTTGAGGTTCATCGGTGCTGCTCCGGTGTCTTTGGGTATAGCCAAGACGATCGAGGCGCGGGAAAGGAGTCAGTCCGCGCCGCCGTGTTGCCCAACGCTCGTCGGGCACGAGTCCCCGCCCTTCGCTCGGGCTTCGAAGGGCGCCGCCTGTACGAGCGTGGCGAACTGGCGTTCGAGTGCCTTGGCCGTGCCTCCGCCCGATGTGGCGAAATATGCCGCCGGATTGATCGTTGTCAATTCGTTGCGGGACGGCCGGCGCAAGCTGGCCACGTCGGCATTCCGTGGGGGAGTGGCAGATGAGAGCAATGCAGGGAGTGATCGCCCCGGGCGGACAGCGCTGCGGCGATGCGGTCAGCTACGATGGGTGGCGCAAGATGGTGAGAGTGACTGCTCGGTTCAAACCTGTGACAGCAAGGTTGCCGGCTGCGGGCGACACCAGGCGGGCCGGACCGCTGTCGTTACTCGAGAGGACAAAAGCATGAACATCAAGTCCATGAGAGTGGGTCGCCTGCTGGTGTGCCTGGGCGTGTCGGGCTGGTTCGGTCTGGTCAACCCTGCGCGCGCCATCCCGGCGTTCGCCCGCCAGACCGGCCAGGCCTGCGTGGCTTGCCACGTGAGCTTTCCCGAACTGACGCCTTACGGGCGCATGTTCAAGTTGAGCGGTTACACCATCGGCACGCGGCAGGCGTTGCCGCTGGCTCTGATGGCGCAGTTCGGGGTTACCCACGTGCGCAACAACCGCGACGACCAGGGCCAGAAGATCGTGCCCAAGACCGACAAGCCGGTGCTCTCCGCCGCCAGCGTGTTTGCCGGCGGCAAGGTCAACGACAACATCGGCGGCTGGATCCAGTGGACTTACAACAACCTGGCCGGCAACGGCGATGTCGGTCACAGCGGCATCGACAATACCGATCTGCGCGTGGTGGGCCGCTCGGAAAACACCGACAACACCGACATGCGCTGGCTCTATGGGCTCACCGTCAACAACAACCCGACGGTGCAGGACGTGTGGAACAGCACGCCGGCGTTCGGCTTCCCGTTCACCACGCCACCGAATGGCATCGGCGCCGCCGCAGCCACCATGCTCGACGGCCAGCTCGGCCAGCAAGTGGCAGGGGTGGGCGGATACGTGTACTGGAATCGCACCGTCTATTTCGAGCTGTCCGGCTACCAGACCGCCGACGGTTTCTTCGCGCCGCTGCGGGCCGGCACGGACACCCAGACGCCCGGTGGCGTCCATCGGCTCGACGGGATCGATCCCTACTGGCGGCTGGCCTGGAACCACGAGTGGGGCGCCGACTCGCTGATGGTGGGGGCCTATGGTGGCCACTTCCGCGTGTATCCGGACAACACGCTGCCGTATACCGATACCGATCGCTTCACCGACATTGCGGTCGATGCGCAGTTCCAGCACATCAGCCAGGATCACACCTACACCTTCCAGTACACCCACATCCACGAGAACCAGGACTACCGTGCCAGTTATCCGGCCACCCTGGCCGGGATGCCGATCGGCGCGGGTCCCACGCCGTTCAACGCGCACGACACGCTGATCACCGACAAGCTGAAGGGCACTTATTATTTCGACCGCAAGTACGGCGCCACCTTGTCGGTGATCAGGACCCACGGCACTGCAGACGCGGGCCTCTATGCCCCCGGCTCGGTAGGCGGCAGTGCGAACGGCCGTCCGGACACCGAGGGCTACATTCTCGAACTGGATTATCTGCCGCTGCAGAACCTGCGCCTGATGCTGCAGTACTACGGCTACAGCAAGTTCAATGGATCGCGGCGCAACTACGATGGGTCGGGGCGCCCGGCGAGCGACAACAACACGTTGTTCGCCAACATCTGGCTGGTGTACTGAGATGTTCGCCGCCGCGCCATCACCGTCCTCGGGAGAACGCCACATGAAGCGCATCAGAGTCGGTCTTGCCACACTCGCCTGCCTGGTCGCCGCGCTGGGCGCCACGGCGTTCGCGGCCAGCGGCGTCACGCCCGCCAGCGACGACGCGGCGATCAAGCTGGCCACCCAGGTCTGTTCCAGTTGCCACGGACCTGGCGGCAACAGCAAGTCGCCCACCTTTCCGCGACTGGCCGGGCAGCAGCAGGCGTACGTGCTGGCTCAGATCAAGGCGTTCAGGAGCGGCACGCGCAACGAGCAGGAAGCGCACGATTACATGCTGGGCATGACCACGCTGATCGATGACGCCACCGCCGAATCGCTGGCGCGATACTTTGCCAGCCAGCCCCATCCCAAGGGCATTCCGGGCGATCCGGCCGTGATCGCGGCCGGGAAGAAGATCTTCGAGCAGGGCATTCCAGGGCAGGTCGTGGCATGTGCCACCTGCCATGGCGCGCACGCCGAAGGCAACGGCATCTTTCCGCGCCTGGCCGATCAGCACGAAGCCTACATCGTGCGCCAGCTGACGGTGATCCAGCGCAACCTGCGCAATTCCCCGGTCATGCACGGCATCATCAAGAACCTCACGCCGGAAGAGATGAAGGATGTGGCGGCCTACCTGCAGTCCCTTTGATATCGGCTGACCCTGGCCAATCCCAGCCGTCGCGGGCGGCGAAAAAAAAGGGCCCGCCAGTGCGGGCCCTTCCTGATGCGCCGTTTTTCGGCCGGAACTAGCGATGCTTTTGCGCGCCGGATGCGACGGCATTCGGCGAAGCGATTCTTTGCGCCCACAGCTTGGCCACAAAATCCCAGGCCATCAACAGTGCGCCAAGCGCGAACACGACATCACCCGGCATGCGCATCCACTGCCAGAATGTGGTGGTGTTGTAGAACTGCATGCTGCGCGCATAGGCGTAGCCGTGGGTGTAGACCGCCTCCAGCTGGGGCCAGCCGATTGGATAGAAGTTCAGCACGATCCACATCACCACGCCGGTGTTGTAGAGCCAGAACGCCCACACGCCGGCCCGATCGCTCCACGGCCGGTCGCCGTTGAGGTAGCGCAGCACCATGTAGAGCAGGCCGATGGCCAGCAGCCCGAAAGCGCCGAACATCGAGGTATGCGCGTGGTTGAGGGTGAGGAACGTGCCGTGCTCGTAATAGTTCACCAGCGGGGCATTCAACGTGCCGCCACCGAATACGCCGGCGCCGACGAAATTCCAGAACGCCGCACCCAGGATGTAAAGATAGGCGAGCTTGTACGGAAAGGCTTTCTTCTGCTTGATGTGGCGTTGCTGGTCGATCGCTTCCAGTACCAGCAGAACCAGCGGCAGCACTTCGATGAAGGAGAACATGCTGCCAACGCCAACCCACAGCCCGGGTTCGCCCGCCCAGTACAGGTGATGGCCGGTGCCCAGCACGCCGCCGATGACGATGAGTATCCATTCGAACAGCACGGCGCGTTCCACCATCTGCCGCGACACCAGGCCCAGGGCCATCAGGAAGTAGCCGGTGACCGCCGCGGTGAACAGCTCGAAGGCGAGCTCCACCCACAGGTGCACCACCCACCAGCGCCAGAAATCGGTGATAGAGAACGAGGGGTTGGGCGAGCCCAGCGGGATCATGCCGAACACATAGAACAGCGCCACCGTGAGCGTGCTGATCCACAGCAGGTGTTCGATCCGGAACAGCCCGTACAGCGAGCCACCGCTTTGCCTGGATAGCGATTTGAGGGTGGGCCAGAAAGCGCGCAGCAATACCGCGCACCACACGGCCAGGCCGACGAAGAACAATATCTGCCAGAAGCGGCCCAGCTCCAGGTAGGAAAGGCCTTGATTGCCGAACCAGAACCAGTGCTCGTCCACCAGGCCCATGATGCCGAGATAGTCGCCGACCAGCGCTCCACCCACGATCGTTACCAGGACCCAGAAGATCAGGTTGACCAGAGCTCGCTGCCCCTTGGGTTCGCGCTTGCCGATCAGCGGTGCCAGAAACAAGCCGGCGCCGATCCAGCTCACTCCGATCCAGATGATCGGCGCTTGCAGATGCACGCTGCGCAGGAACGCGTACGGCAGCCATTTGCCGACATTGAAGCCGTAGAAGCTGGCGCGATCGGTGTAGTAGTGGGCCATGACCGAGCCGACCAGGATCTGCACCAGCAGCACGCCTGCGACAACCAGGAAGTATTTCCACAGCGCCTTCTGGCTAGGCGTGGGCGCCGCAAAGCTGTGCAGTGTCGGTTCGAAGGTTTCGTTGGGTGCCTTGGGTTCGATCCATAGACGAAAGATCACCAGCGCCGCGCCGATGGCGAAGAACACCATCGTGAAGGAAGCCCATGTCCACACGAACGTCGCTGAGGTGGGGGCATTGCCGACCAGCGGCTCGGCGGGCCAGTTGGTCGTCCACGAATAGTCCTTGCCGGGGCGGCGCGCGACCGTGGTCAACGACGAATAGAGCAGAAAACTCGCCGTCTGGCTGGCGCTGGTCGGGTTCAGCGCCCGCGCGCCCGTGTAGCCCTTGCTGAAGTCATCAGTGAGCAGCGACGCGGCGATGCGCGGACGCAATGTGCCGATGGCTTTGGCCACCGCCTCCGGAAGGACGACTCGTTGCTGGCTCAGGTCGATGCCTTGCAACTGCCGGCGCATCCCCTGCGTGATGCCGGCCTGCTGGTCGGCGCCGATGGCATCGAACGGCTTGCCATACCCCGCCATGGCAAGGTTGTTCTGCACCTCCTTCGCCAGCTGCACCAGATACTCGGCGGTATAGTCCTCGCCGAAGGCGGAGCCCATGCCGTACAGGCTGCCATAATCCATCAGGTCGGCTTTCTGGAAGCCCGACTTGCCGCCCACGATATCGGCGTAGTCCATGACCGACGCGCCATCGCCGGTAACCATCTGCCGCGGCAGCGGAGCGGCTTGCTGGTAGGTGCTGCGGGTCGCCACGGCCATGCCAAGCAAGCAGGCTGCCGTAACGAAAAGAAGTATCCAGATAAGAACCTTGCTGGTTCGATCCTGCGGGCCGACCAGGCCTGCAGGGGGAGCGGTTGCACTCATGATCATTCCTGGTTTCGGGGGGCACGGCAGATGCTAGGCACTTGTCGAGCGACCCGGCTGATCTGGATCAGACCTCATGGAGTAAGCGGATGACATGTTGTCGCAGGGGCTTTGGCTCCTGCGCAGCTGAAGCCATCTGCTTGCTGCCGCATGCGGCAGCGATGTCGTGGAGATCCACCCGGACCCAGCGCAAGAGGCGGGCGCTTGAGGTGGAGTCGCGGTGACGGGGAGTCGCGCGAGCGCGCCAGTGCTTTTTGATTGCGCGGGAAATGGAAGCCGCCACGCGAGCACTGTCAAATTCCGTCTTCGTGCGTTCGCGCGCGATGGCGAGCGAGGCTGTGAGTTCAGGCCACATTTGCCGCGGTGATCAGGTTTTCAGGCCAAGGCGTGCTTTGACACGGCAAATAGTAATAGTTATCATTTGCGAAACCTCTGCGAGATCCTTCCCGTGAAGAAACCTGTTCTTGCCGCGCTCCCGATGCTGCTGGCTCTCGCCACCGGCACTGCGATCGCCGATGACTTGCCGGAGTTCACACTGGTGGTCAAGAACCACGTCTATCAGCCCAGCGAGCTCAAGGTGCCGGCCGGTACCAAGTTCAAGATCATCGTGCGCAACGAAGACGCCACGCCGGAGGAGTTCGAGAGCACGGATTTCAATCGCGAGAAGATCGTGCTGCCGAACAGCAGCATCACCGTGTACGTCGGGCCGCTGCGCGCCGGCAACTACGGATTTTTCGGCGACTTCCACCAAGCCACGGCCAAGGGCCGGCTGATCGTGGAGTGACGCGATGCCTGGCGTAGCCTTGCTGGTGTTTCGGGAAGTGATGGAGGCGGCGCTGATCGTCTCCATCGTCTGTGCCGCCACGCGCGGTGTGGCGCGACGGGGATGGTTCGTGACCGCAGGCATCGGGCTGGGCATCGCCGGCGCGTTGCTGGTGGCGATGGGCGCCTCGCTTATCGCTCGCCTCGCCAGCGGTTCCGGTCAGGAGATCTTCAACGCCTGCGTGCTGCTGTCCGCGGTCGTGATGATCGGCTGGCACGTGGTGTGGATGTCCCGGCACGGTCGCGAGCTGGCGCAGCACATGGGCGCCGTCGGCAGCGCGGTCAGGACGGGCGCCAGCTCGCTGACGCTGTTGCTGGCGGTGGTGGCGATCGCGGTGCTGCGCGAAGGTTCCGAGATCGTGTTGTTCCTCTACGGCATGGCCATCGGCGGTATCGGCGCGGTCGGACTGGCGGGTGGTATCGCGCTGGGCGTCGGCAGCGGTGCGCTGCTCGGCTTCGCGTTGTATTTCGGCCTGCTGCGCGTCCCGATGAAACATTTCTTCATCGTCACCAACGCGATGCTGGTGTTGCTGGCGTCGGGGCTGGCTTCCACCGCTGCGCGCTTCCTGGTGCAGGGCGATCTGCTGCCTTCCTGGGGCTCTCAGCTGTGGGACACCTCCTGGCTGCTGTCCAACGGTTCGCTGGCAGGCCAGACGCTGGGCATCCTCGTCGGCTATGACGCCAGCCCGGCGGGCATCCAGCTGGTGTTCTACGCGACCACGTTGCTGCTGCTGATAGTCGGCATGCGGCGAGTGGGTCGAACATCGCCGTCACCTTCACCGAGGACGCGTTCGCTGACCGCGGATCCAGCTTCCGAGTCGTCGCGCTAACCCATCTCTGCCGTTGCTCACGCGTATCTCCGGTGTTGCCGCGGGACGGGAGCGTGTGTGTTGAATCATTACCCCAGGAACCACCCGGATGCATCCATCCTCTCGAAAATTTCCTTCATTCGCCCTGGCTGTGGGGGCGATCCTCCTGTTCGTCACGGGCATGGTCCAGGCCGACGACTTCATCGTTTACTCGCCGCACGTTCTCGCCACCCAGTCGGAGATCGAGCTGCGCGGTTACAGCTATGGCGATCCACGCGCCGACTTCAACGGCGGCAACGCCGCCGAACTGTCGGTCTCCCACGCATTCACCGACTGGTGGAAACCGGAGATCTATCTCGCGCGGCACGAGAAGGATCCGGGAGGCAGCGGGCGCCTGGTGGGCTACGAGTTCGAGAACACATTCCAGTTCACCCAGCCGGGTGAATATTGGGCCGACTTCGGTTTTCTGGCCTCGTACGAGCATCAGATCGTCGCCGACAAACCCGACGCCGTCGAGTTCGGCCCACTGGTCGAGAAAACAGCGGGCCGGTTCACCCACCGGCTCAATGCCATCTGGGAGAAGGAGGTCGGCGTGGGTGCCGGCGGCAAGTACGAGTTTCGCTACAGCTACTCGGGCACCTATGCGGTTTCCGCGGCTTTTCGCCCCGGTATCGAAGCCTATGCGCGGCCCGCCGATCGTGCGTATCAGGCCGGCCCCATCGTCGCCGGCGAATGGCATGTCCCCGGCACCACCAGCAGCCTCGAATACCGTTTCGGCGTGGTGCTAGGTATCAATGCCGAGGCACCCCGGCGGACGTGGTTGGCCCAGGTGGAGTACGAGTTCTTCTGATTTACGACCTGTCGCGATACCTGCGCAGGCACTGCGCAGACGACTCGAGCTCCAGATCCCGCTACCGCCGCATGCTGTAGCCAGTGGATGTCAGATTTTTCCTACAGCATTTCGTGCGCCCGTCAATTATGATGCGCTGCCACAAAGTACGGCTGCGTCGTATCTGGGGATCGCTCACGGATAAATGACCTTTGGCAGATAAACAGGCCAAGGGCTCACTCATTCGATAGACACGTAAGCCGCAAGATTCAGGGGATGGCAGTTATGCAGGATGCACGCAAGCGTGTTGCGCGGGCTGGGTTGATGCCGCCTCGCTGGATGGGAGGTCGTGCTGGGGTTCTGGGGCTGTACGGACTTTCGATCGCTTTGAGTGTGTTCGCTCCGCTGCATGCGCAGACCAGCCTGAGCGAGCAGGAGCAGCGCGCACGCGCGCAGCGCGATGCACAGCAGCGCGAACAGCTGCGTTCGGCGCCGGATGTACGACTTCAAGCTCCTCATGCGACCGACTATCGGCAGTCCGCACTGCCTGTTGAAACCCCGTGTTTCAAGATCGCGTCATTGCACCTGGACGGCCCGCGTCAGGCGGACGTTGCCTTCGCGCAGCGGTATCTGGACGGCTACGCGGGCCGCTGCGTTGGACAACAAGGTCTGGAGCTGGTCCAGCATCGATTGGCCGATCTGATCCTTGCTCGCGGTTACGTCACTACGCGGGTGGTGATCCCGGAGCAGAATCTCGCTGGCGGCAGCTTGCACCTGACACTGGTGCCGGGCACGTTGGGGGCGGTGCGTTACGCGCCAGGCTCGGCCACGGTGAACTGGCAAAGTGCATTCCCTCTGCGTCCAGGCGACCTGCTCAACCTGCGGGCCATTGAGCAAGGCCTGGAACAGCTGAAGCGGGTCCCCTCGCAGGACGTAAAGATCGACATTGCACCGGGCGCGGTACCGGGCACCTCCGATCTGGTGCTGACCGTCACGCGCGGCAAGTTCTGGCGTTACACGCTCAATGAAGATGACAGCGGCGCCGACGCCACCGGCAAGGAGCAGGGCGGGATCAGCCTGGCACTCGACCAGCCGCTGGGCATCAACGACCTGCTGACACTCGGCGTTACCCACCAGGTGGGTCGTTATCACGGCAACAAGGGCACGCATGGCAGCAACTTCAGCTACAGCGTGCCGTGGGATAACTGGACCTTCAACCTGGCGTCCTACCACTACGGCTACCACCAGCTGGTCACCGGTTCGCAGCAAAGCTTTCGCTTCACCGGCAGTTCGCCTACCCAGACGATAAGCGCCAACCGACTGATTCAGCGCGACGCGGTCAGCAAGACCTCGGTGCAGCTCACCGTGAGCGCGCGCCATGCCGACAGCCGCATCGATGGCGTAGAGATCCAGACCCAGCACCGACAGACCCGTTCGGCCGAACTGGCACTGATTCATCGTCGCTATATCGGTGCCGCCCAGTTGGACATCCGGCTGGCCTACCGGCATGGCGTGCCGTGGTTCGGCGGGCAATGGAAGGCCGGCAGCAACGGCGGTCCGACCTTTCGCTACGGCATCACCACGCTGGATGCCAGCCTCGGGCTGCCGCTTCAGGTACTCGGACAACGCTGGCTATGGACGTCCGAATGGCACGCGCAGGCCACCGGCGACCATCTGTACATCGAAGATTACCTGTCCATCGGCGGGCGTTACACCGTGCGCGGTTTCGACGGTAATGAAACCCTTGGCGGCGACCAC
The DNA here is from genome assembly GCF_042657005.1 of Rhodanobacter terrae. NCBI lineage: Bacteria > Pseudomonadati > Pseudomonadota > Gammaproteobacteria > Lysobacterales > Rhodanobacteraceae > Rhodanobacter > Rhodanobacter terrae. The sequence continues at coordinate 18,766 of NZ_JBHSNG010000030.1, read as the reverse complement.
GGCGCCTACTGGCGCAACACGCTCGCGTGGCCGCTGCTGAATACGGGTGCTTCCCTGTATGGCGGTATCGATGTCGGTCGGGCCGGCGGCGACGCCACCACCAGCCTGCCCAGTCACAGCCTGAGCGGCACGGTGCTGGGACTGCGCGGCGGCCGTTGGGGCCTCAACTGGGATGTTTTTATGGGTTGGCCATTGCAGGCGCCGCGGGGGTTCCACACACGCCGCCCCACGGCGGGCATGCAATGGATTTACAGCTTTTGAAGCCATCGGCTCAAGTGGGAGCTGCCTGATCACTGCAGGGCCACATGAGGCACGACCGTCAGACAAGGACTATCGAGGATCGATGTCATGAAGCACCCGCGCACGAACCGCAACGCAACGATGTCGAAGTCCCCCGTCACACGGGCCTCGTGGCCGCATGCGTTGCAGCGGCAAGCGCTGTGGATGGCTTTGACCCTGGCCTTGGGGCTGCCGACCGCACAGGCGCAAGTGCACCCGGACGGGCACACCCAGACCACGCTCAATACCGCCGCCAACGGCGTACCGGTAGTGAACATCGCGGCACCCAACCGCGCGGGTCTGTCGCACAACACCTACCAGCAGTTCGATGTCGGCAGCAACGGGCTGATCCTCAATAACAGCGGTGCGATCTCCACGAGCCGGCTGGCCGGCTATGTCACGGGCAACCCGCTGCTATCGCAGGGACAGTCGGCATCGCTGATTCTCAACGAAGTCACCTCGACGCTGCCCAGCCAGCTCAACGGCATGATGGAAGTGGCCGGCCCGAGGGCGCAGGTGATCGTTGCCAATCCGAACGGCATCAGCTGCACCGGCTGCGGTTTCATCAACACGCCGCGTGGCGTGCTTACCACGGGTACGTCGATTCTTGCCGCGAATGGCGCGCTCAGCGGATTCAACGTCACCGGCGGCAGCATCACGGTGAGCGGTGCCGGTCTCGATGGCAGCAACGTCGACCGGGTCGACCTGATCGCCCGTGCGGTGGCCGTGAATGCAGGCATCTGGGCGAACCAGCTCAACGTCGTGACCGGTGCCAACCAGGTCGACTACAGCACGCTGACCACGCACAACCTGACCGGGACAGGCGCCGCGCCGACGCTGGCGATCGACGTGTCGGCGCTGGGTGGAATGTATGCCGGCGTGATTCGGCTGGTCGGTACCGAAGCCGGACTGGGTGTGAACAGTCAAGGTCAGCTCGCCGCACAGAACGGCGATCTCATCCTGACCAGCGCGGGTCAGGTGGTGCTGGGCGGCAAGACCACGGCCATCGGCACGGTCACGGTCGGTGCGCTGCAGGCGGTAAACAATACGGGCACGCTGGCGGCCGGCGGCGCGGTGAACGTCACCAGCGGCGGTGATCTGACGTCCGGTGGCACGCTCTATAGCGGTGGTGCGATGACGCTGAACGCTGCCGGCCAGGTCAGCAACAATGGAAAAATCCAGGCCCAGGGCGGAGCCTTGGCCGTACAGGCGGGTGGCGCGATCAGCAATGCGCCCGGCGGCAGCGTGCTGGTCAATGGGCCGATTACGCTCACCGGCGCCTCGCTCAGCAATGCCGGGGCGATCGAAAGCGCACAAAGCATCGGCATCCAGGTCAGCGGCAACGTGGGCAACAGTGGCAGCGTGCTTGCCGATAGCGGCAATCTTGCGCTGCAAGCGAACACCATCAACAGTACCGGTGTGCTCAGCGCCAGCGGCAACGCGACGCTCAACGGCGCGGCGGCGGTTTCCAGTACCGGGCAACTGCTGGCCGGCAGCGCCATCACGCTGTCGGGCCCGGCGCTGACCACGGCCGGCACCGTGCAGGCCGGTACGACCTTGAGCCTCACCGGCACCAGCCTGACCAATAGCGGCAAGCTGTATGCGCTCGGCGGCGATGAAACCATCCAGCTCGGTGGCGCGTTCACCAACGCCGCTGGCGGCGATATCTACAGTGTTGGCGCATTGACGTTGAATGTCGCCTCGGTGAGTAACGCCGGTGGTCTGGAAGCGAAACACGCGCTGGGCCTGACCGGTGCCAGCGATGTCACCAGCACCGGCGCGCTGCAGTCAGACACCAGCGATCTGACCGTGAGCAGCGGCGGTGCGCTGACCAGCAGCGGAACGGTCAGTGCCGGTGGCAACCTCAGCTTGCATGCGGTGAATGCGCTGACAGCGACCGGCCAGACCATCGCGAACGGCAACCTCAGTTTGAGCGGCAGTAGCCTGGCCACGGCCGGCACCGTGCAGGCGGGGCAGGCGCTCGCTCTGACAAGCAGCGGTGGCCTGACCAACAGTGGCAAGCTGTATGCGCTGGGCGGCAACTGGCATGCGCAGCTCGGCGGCGTGCTGGTCAATACCAGTGCCGGTGATATCTACAGCGCTGGCGGACTGGGCGCGGCGGCGACCGCCTTTAGCAATGCCGGTGGCGTCGAAGCGAAGCAGTCGGTGGAGATGGGTGCAGCCACGGCGATCAGCAATACCGGCACCCTGCAGTCGGACCAATCCAGTGTCACGCTCACCGGCGCGTCGCTGAGCAACAGCGGCACACTGAGCGCAGGCGGTGACGCCAACCTGACCGGCAGTACATCGATCACCAGCAGTGGCAGCTTGATCGCCGGCGGCCAGATGGTACTCACGGCACCGAGCCTGACCACGGCCGGGATCGCACAGGCCGGGACGACGCTGAACCTCAACGGTGGCAGCCTGAGCAACGATGGCAAGTTGTATGCGCTGGGCGGCCCATGGACGGCCACCCTCACGGAGGCATTCGACAATGCAGCGGGCGGCGATGTCTACAGCGCCGGTGCGTTGGCGCTGAATGTGGCCTCGATGATCAACAGCGGCGGGTTGGAAGCCAAACAAGCGCTGAGCCTGACGAGTGCTGGCAATGCCACCAACACCGGTAGTCTTCAGTCCGACACCAGCGACCTGACGGTAAGCAGCGGTGGCGTACTGAACCATAGCGGTACTGCCAGCGCGGTGGGCAATCTGACGCTGAGTGCGCTGGGTGCACTCAGCAGCTCCGGGCACGTGGTGGCGAATGGCAACGTCAGCCTAAGCGGCGGCAGTCTGACCACGGCAGATACGGTGCAGGCCGGACAGGCGTTGAGCTTGAGTAGCGGCAGCACGTTGGCTAACAGCGGCAAGCTGTATGCACTGGGCGGTAGCTGGACGGCACAGGTTGGCGGTGATTCCAGCAACAGTGCCGGCGGCGACATTTACGGCGTCGACAACGTCACGCTGAGCGCCGCTTCGCTGTCCAACCAGGGTGGTGTGGAAGCCAAGCAGGCGACGGTCATCACCGTGGGCGGCGCACTCGGCAACAGCGGTACGATCCAGGCCGATGCCAGCGACCTGACGCTCAGCGGCAGCGCACTGACCAACAGCGGTACGCTCAGTGCCGGTGGCAACGCTAACCTGAGCGGTGCGACATCGATCAGCAGCACAGGCAGCTTGATCGCCCATGGCCTGGTGGCGTTGACGGCGCCATCGCTGACCACGAGCGGGACGGTGCAGGCCGGGACGGCGCTGACCCTCAACGGCGGCAGCTTGAATAACAGCGGCAAGTTGTATGCGCTGGGCGGCGACTGGACAGCCAAGCTCAGCGGTGCGTTCGACAACGCAGACGGTAGTGATATCTATAGTGCTGGCGCATTGACGTTGAATTCGGCGTCCGTGATCAATACCGGTGGGTTGGAAGCCAAACAGGCGCTGCGCCTGACCAGTGTCGGCAATGTCACCAGCACCGGCACCCTGCAGTCGGACACCAGTGATGTCACGGTGAGCAGTGTCGGTACGCTCAACAGCAGCGGCACCGTCAGCGCATTCGGCCATCTGACGCTCAGCGCGGTGAACACGCTCAGCAGCACGGGCCACGCAATGGCGAACGGCAACGTCAGTCTGAGTGGCTATGGTGTGACGACGGCGGGTACGGTGCAGGCCGGGCAGGCGTTGAGCTTGGTGAGTGGTGGCGCTCTGGCCAACAGCGGCAAGTTGTACGCCCTGGGCGGTGACTGGACGGCTCAGGTTGACGGCGCATTCAACAACACGGCCAGTGGCGACATCTACGGCACCGACGGCATCACGTTGAACGCGGCCTCGCTGTCCAACCAGGGTGACGTGGAAGCCAGGCAGACGGCCACGATCACGGTGAGTGGTGCGCTAGGCAACAGCGGCAAGATCCAGTCCGATCAGGCCGATGTCACGCTGGCGGCTGACTCTCTCGACAACGCCGGCACGTTGAGTGCGCAAAACGATCTGAATGGCAGCATCGTGCATGCGGCCATTAACAGCGGCACCCTGGTCAGTGGGCAGGCGATCGGCTGGTCAGCCGCCAGCTTCAGCAACACCAGCACCGGTCAGGTGCAGAGTGGCGCCGGCTTGGCGCTGACCGCGGGTGCCCTCAGCAATGCAGGCAACCTGCATGCGAAGGGTAATGCCACCCTTAGCGGCGGCGACCTCGATAACACCAGCGGCGCACAACTGCTTGCCGATGGCGCGCTCACGCTCGACAACACCGGCACCGTGAGCAATGCCGGCGTACTGCAGGCGGGCAGCGATCTCACTCTGATACACGCCACCACACTGACCAATGCGCAAGCCGCCATGGTCTACGCCGGTCACGCGCTGAACCTGTCGTTGTCGCAGGCGCTCACCAATGCAGGCATGGTTTACGCGACGCAGGGCGTCGGTCTATCGGCGGGCAGCGTGACCAATGACGGCATCTTGCGTAGCGGCGGCAATCTGACCTTGAGCAGTGCGGGGGATGTCACCAGCACTCATGCGATTCAGGCGCAGCAGAATCTCACGCTGATCAACGGCGGCGCCTTCGTCAACAGCGGCAAGCTGTATGCAGTCGATGGCAGCCTGAGTGCACAGACCGGGGGCAACTTCAGCTCCAGCGCCAGTGGCGACATCTACAGTGGCCAGAACATCACCTTCAACGCCGGCGGTTTCAACAATGCCGGCATGCTGGAAGCGAAACAGGCGGTGAGCCTGAGTGCCCAGGCGGCCGCGGGAAACAGCGGCACGATGCAGGCGGACGCGGGCGATCTGGGCATCAGCGCAGCCACGCTCTTCAACCAAGGGGTGCTCAGCGCCACCGGCAACACCCAGCTCAGCGGCACCCGCAGTCTGGACAACAGCGGCCAGATGGTGACCGGTCAGGCGCTGACTCTGACCAGCGCCAGTGTCACCAACAGCGGTCAGACACAGAGCGGCAGCGGCACCACCATCCAGGCCACCGCACTGGATAACAGCGGTCGCCTGCAAGCCGGGACTACACTGGCTGTCAGCGGCAACACCACCCTGACCAATCAGGCCACCGGCTTGATGCTGACCGCCGGTGACATCAGTCTGGATACCGCAGGCCTGCTCGGCAATGCCGGCGTGGTCCAGGCGGGCGGCAACCTCGTCGTCGACGGTGCTGGCGCGATCACCAATCAGGCCGGCGGCACGCTCTACAGCACCGGGCAAACCACGCTGCAGTTGGGTGGCGGCCTGAGCAATGCCGGCACGCTGTATGGCGGACAAGGGGTCAACCTCAGCACCAGCAGTCTCAGCAACGCGGGTAGCTTGCGCAGCGGTGCGTCACTCGGCGTCGCCACACAGGGCAATGCCAGTAATGACGGCAGTGCCTACGCCGTCGGCGGCACGCTATGGAATGTGGGTGGCACGCTGACCAATGCGGGCGTGCTCGCGGCCGCCGGCAATAACGCACTCAATGCCGCCAGCGTCGCCAGTTCGGGCATTCTGGCTGCGGGCTTGCAGGGCAGCGGCGATCTTGGCACGAGCGGCACGCTGACCATCGTTACGACCGGCAATCTCGCCTCTCACGGACGTGCGTTGGCGGGTGCCGACCTGGCCTTCACGGGTAGCGCGATCGATCTTTCCGGCAGTCAGACCCGCGCCGGCAGCAACACCACGCTGACCGCGACGCAAGGCGATGTGTTCAATCAGGGCGGTGATCTGGCCACCAACGGGTTGCTTGCGATCCGCGTACCCGGCAGCCTGCTCAATGGTGGTGGCAGCACGGCGCAAGGTGGAAAGATCACCGCCAGCACGCTCGTACTGCAAGTCGCCGCCGTCGACAACCGCTACGGCATGCTCAGCCAGAGCGGCAGCGGCGATCTCAATCTGGCGTTGGTCGGTGCGTTCGACAACGCCTACGGTACATTGGCCAGCAATGCCGGCAACCTGACGATCAGCGCCGCTTCGTTCGACAACACCGCTGGCGCGATCCAGCACGCCGGCAGCGGCCTGTTGAGCCTGAGCAGTAGCGGCCATCTCACCAATACCCGTGGCACGATCCGCGGCAATGGCGCGCTGACACTGCAATCCGGCGGCACGCTGAGCAACGCGGGTGGCACGCTCGGCGTGGTCGACGATGCGACGGTGAGCGCCGCGAATGTCGACAATACGCAAGGATCCCTGAGCGCGCGCAACGTCACGCTTCATGTGGCGCAAGTGCTGACCAACACCGCAGGCACGCTGCAGGCAAGCGGCGTTTTCACGCTGGGAGCCGGCACGCTGGATAACACCGGCGGCACGATCAAGGCGACCGGGACCAATGCACTGTCGGTGACGACGACGGGAACGCTGACTAACAGTAGCGGCGGCTTCCTCGGCGGTAACGGCGCCGTTACGGTCAGCACGGCCAGTCTGGTCAACGCGGGACAGGTTTATGCCGGCAATACATTGAGCGTGAACAGTGTCGGTAATCTCACCAACAACAACGGGGCCTTGCAGGCACTGAGTTCACTGAGCGTGAGCAGCAGCGGCGCGCTCAGCAATCGGTCCGGCAAGCTGGAGGCGGGGGCCGGCAATGCCGCTGCCACGTTTACGCTCAACGCCGCGAGTCTGGACAATACCGGTGGCCGCGCCGCCAACGCCGGCAGCGGTCTGACCACGGTGAATACCAGCGGCGCCATCGTCAACCAAGGCGGCACCCTGGGTGGCCAGGGCGGTATGACGATGACCGCCGCCAACCTTGACAACAGCAACGCGGGTCAAGTGGTGGCCGGGCAGAATCTCGCCCTCAACCTGGGCGGCATGACCAATACCGGCGGCACGGTGTACGCGGCTGGCAATCTCGGATGGAACGACCGGGCAGTCAGTCTCGCCAACGCGCAGGGTAATCTCGGTGCAGGCGGCAACCTGGCGCTCGCCCTGGCGTCACTGGACAACACCGGCGGCGCGCTCGCGGCCAACGGCAACGTCACGCTGGACCTGGGTAGTTTTGCGGGCAACGGCCGCGCGGCGGCCGGGCAGGATCTTTCTCTGACCCTGGCAGGCGGCTACGCCAATGGCGTCGGCAATGAGTTGGTTGCCAACCGTGATCTCACGCTGGCGATCGGCGGTAACTTCAGCAATCCGGCTGGCGCGACCTTGCAGGCGGTGCGCAACCTCACTGTCCATGCGGCCAACATCGACAACGCCGCGAACGCCGTCGTCAATAGCGCGACCACCACGCTCAACGCCAGCGGCACATTGAGCAACGAAGGCAGCATCGAAGGCGACACCATCGCGCTTGGCGCGAACACGCTGGCCAACACCGGCAACATAATCGGCGGCGCGATCACCACTACCGCCGCCACGCTGATCAATGGCGCGGACCTGGGCGCGGCCACCACGAACAACCCCTACCAGAGCGCGCTGATTGCCGCGACCGACAGCATCCATCTCTATGTCGGCGGCACCTTGCTCAATCGCGATGCGAGCATCTTCACCACCGGCAACCTGACCATCGCCGCCGATGCCGCGCTCAACCCCAACGCGGCGATCACCAACCTGTCCGGCGACATCGAGGCCAGCGGCAACGCGACGCTGGCGACCAGCCAGTTCACCAACCAGCGGCGCGCCGTCAATACCAGCGCCTACATGCTCAGCGCCAGTGAGCAGGCCAGCAATACCAGCACCACGACCAGCACATTCGACTGGACTACCGATCCGATCGCGGTGGCCTGGTGCACGGCTTATGCTCAGACGTCTGGCGCGAACGGTCATCAGGTGCGCTGCGGTCCGATGGGTTACTACGGCGATTCCGGGCACGACACCCTGGTCGAGCAGGTGCAGGCCGTCAATCGCTTGGCCAGTGCCAGCGCGCAAAGCCAGTTGCTGGCCGGTGGCGATATCACGCTCAACGGCTCGGTGTTGAACAACGCCTCGACGATCGCCGCCGGGAACAACCTCATCATCAATGGCCAGAACGGCAGCAACGGTGGTGGCAGCACCTCGAATGCAACTGTGCAGAACATCGCCTGGTCACCGACGGCGACCGTGCAGAGTACGGATACGCGCGGTGTAGATGGCGACTATTTAGGCTCACGCTGGTACTCCAATCGCGAAAGCAATCAGCCGCCCATGGTCTACTGGTCGGGCACCTCCACCAGCACCATCGCGCTCGATCCGTCCGGCAACAACGGCTGGATCACCATCGCCCCGGGAGCCGGCCTCGCGGCCACCATGAGCGCGGGCAACACCGTCAGCATCACCGCGCACACCATCAACAACACGGTGGTCGGTGCGGACGGCCAGCCGGTGCATGCGGTGATCGGTCTGGGTCAGAACGGCAGCAGCCAGGCGGTCAGTGGTAGCGGCAACACGACCGTCGGTAGCGTGAGCGGCAGCAACGGCAGCGTGGCCGGCGTCGCGCTGGGTAGTGCGCCCGGTGTCGTCGGCGGCGGTTCGCTGGGCCTGGCGCAAGGTCGCGGCAGCGTGGATACGGGTACCGCTCCGGCGGCGAGCAGCGCGAGTAACGGTGCTACGGCAGCGGCCGGCACGCAAGCTGGTTCAGCGATTCCCGGTGCTGGCGCACCCAGCAGTCATGGCACCGCCTCAGCGGGCACGCCCCAAACCACCACGACGACCGGCGGCACCACGGCTGCGGCAGGCGGCCTCGCTTCAGCCACCGCTCCAGCGGGCAGCAATCCGGCGCTGCCGCAAGTGGTCGCCACCCTGGTCGGCCCAAATGCCACCATCGCCCTGCCACAAAGTGGCCTGTATTCGGTCAACACCAGTCCGAGCAGCCCGTACCTGGTGGAAACCAACCCCCGCTTCACCCAGTACAACAACTTCATCTCCAGCGACTATCTGCTCGGCCAGTTGGGCTATGCGCCCGATGCCATGCTCAAGCGCCTGGGCGACGGCTTTTACGAACAGCAGCAGGTGCTGGATCAGATTACCGACCTGACCGGTCGGCGTTATCTCACCAGCGACACCGATGCGCTGGCTCAGTACCGCACGCTGATGAACAACGCGGTCACGATGGACAAGCAGTTCGGCCTCACCGTGGGCGTGGCGCTGACCGCCGCGCAGATGGCCAGCCTGACCCAGGACATGGTGTGGCTGGTCAGCGTGACGGTCGATGGCCAGCAGGTGCTGGAGCCGGTGGTGTACCTGAGCGCGGCCGATGCCAAATCCATGGCCGCCCATGGCGCCACCATCGCCGGCACCAACGTGATCCTCACCGCCAGCGGCGACATCACCAACAACGGCACCATCAGCGCCAGCCAGAATGCCCAGCTCACCGCCGCCAACCTGCTCAACAGCGGCAGCATCAGCGCCGGCAACAACCTCAGCATCAACGCCGCGCAGAACATCCTCAACGGCGGCACGATCCAGGCCGGCGGCAACGTATCGCTGGTGGCCGGCAACGACGTGCTCAGTGGCGTCAGCGTGGCGCAGAGCCTGGGTGCGGTGAACCTGACCGGCCTGAACGCGCCAGTCAGCACGGTGGCGCTGACCTCGATCCAGCCGGGCAGCATCACGGCCGGCGACAACCTGGCGATCAGCGCCGGGCGTGATCTGAATCTGGACACCGCACCGGTAGCTGCGGGCGGCAATCTCAGTCTGGCCGCAGGCCGCGACCTCAGCCTCACCGCCACGGCCGTCACCGCCGGCGGCGATGCCCAGCTGCTGGCCGGCCGCGACCTCAGCATGAATGCCACCAGCCACGTCGGTGGCATCAGCGATGCCGCGCATTCCACGGTGGACACGACGCATACCGTGAGCACGGTCGGCGCGGGCGACACGCTGGTGGTAGCCGCCGGACGGGATATCGCCAGTCAGGGCGCGCAGCTGAACGCGGGCAACCAGCTAGGTGTCAGCGCGGGCCGGGACATTACCCTTGGCGCTGTCACCGACAACAGCTTCACCGGCAGCGGCCAAGAGAGCGGCCGGCACTTCGCCACCCAGACGCAGAGCGACGACACGTTGCGCGGCACGTCGTTGAGCGGAGCGAACGGCATCGCCGTCAGCGCCGGTCGCGATATCAGCGCCATCGCGGGCACGATCAGCTCGGCCAACGGCAACGTGGCGCTGGGTGCGGGCCATGACCTCACCCTCACCGCGGGCACCGAAAACCACGACACCACCGCGACTACCTACAGCCACAGCAGCGGCCTGCTCAGCAGTAAAACTACCACGACGCAGGACACCACCCACGATGGTCTCGCCATCGGTACCACGCTCAACGGCAACAACGTGAGCCTCAGCGCTGGCCACGACCTCACCGCCCAGGCGGTACAAGTCAGTGCGACGGGTGCGATCAATCTGGCCGCCGGCCACGACGTACTGCTCGGCGCGGCGCAGAACACTCACAGCGAGGCGCACGGTCGCAGCACCACCAAGCGCGGTGGCGGCCTAGGCGTGCTGGTGGGCACGTCCAAGGGCGATCTGTTCAGCCGCACCCACACCGTGCAGCAGGACAGCAGCAGCGACACCGTCGCCGTGGGCAGTGTGCTCAGCGGTGATCAGGTTACCGTGGCCGCCGGCCACGATCTGACCACGCAGGCCGCGCAGATCGCCGGCACCCACGACGTGGTGCTGGCCGCCGGCCACGACCTCACCGTCGGCACCGCCGACAACACGCACACGGAAGACCACAGCCTCGCGGTCAACACCTACGGTGCGCAGCGCAGCGGCCTGCATGGCATGTTTGGGGTGGCCAAGGCCAAGCAGACCGCCAGCGAAACCGACACCACGCCCACCGGCAGCCTGATCGGCAGTACGGATGGCGCCGTCACGCTCAGCGCCGGCCAGGACGTGCATATCACCGGCAGCGATGTGATCAGCCAGACCGGCACCGCCATCGTCGGCCAGAACGTCACCATCGATGCCGCGGTCGGTACCGCCGACAGCCACCAGACCCAGTCGCTGCACACCGGCGGCATCATGGCCGGCCTCACCGGCGGCGCCGCCACCGCGGCGGAGCAGACGTGGGCCGCCGGCCAACGCGCCGGGCAGGTCAGCGACAAGCGACTGAAGGTCTTGTACGCGGCACAGGCGGCGCAGGACCTGTTCTCACCCGGTGCCGGTCAAAGCATGGGCCTGGCCCCCGGGCAGACCGGTGCCGGCGCGATGGGCCAGGCAGCGAAAGGCAATACATCGGGCATGGCGTTGCGTATCGGCATCGGCGCCAGCAGCGCCTCGGCGCACAGCGATACCCACGACGACCTCGGTTACGCCAGCCACATCCGCAGCAACGGTGACGTCACCATCGCCGCGACGAACGGCGACCTCAACGTGATCGGCAGCCAGGTCAGCGGCACCAACGTCGCGCTGGCCGCCAGCCACGACCTCAACCTGCTCAGCCAGGCCGAGCAGCACAGTCAGAGCGATCACAGCGCCAATGCGCGCGGCGAACTGGGCATCAGCATCGGCAGCCAGACCGGCTTCTACGCTACCGCCGACGGCGGCAAGAGTGTGGCTCATGGCAATGGCACCACTTACGTCAACAGCAACGTCACCGCCAGCGACACGCTGAGCCTGCTGGCCGGCAACGATGCCACCATTCGTGGCGCCCAAGCCAAGGGCAACACCGTACTGGCCACCATCGGCCACGACCTGACCTTGGAAAGCCAGCAAGCCACCAACGACTACGCCAGCCACTCGTGGCAGGCCGGCGGCACCTACGTCTACGGTTCGGGCAGCGAAGTGCACGCCAGTGCCGGCATGGTCGACAGCAGCTACACGAGCGTGAATCAGGTCAGCGGCATCGGTGCCGGCAACGGCGGCTTCCAGGTGCACGTGGGCGACCACACCGACCTCAAAGGCGCCGTGATCGCCAGCACTGCCGATCCGTCTGTGAACCTGCTCGATACCGGTACGCTGAGCTATAGCGACCTGAAGAACCAGGCCAGCTATAGCGCGATGAGCGCCGGCATCAGCGTGAGTTCCGGCAGTGGTGGTACCAGCGCCTCGCCGAGCATCGGCGTACCGCAGTTCGGCGACAAGAGCAGCACGACCCGGGCTGGCATCGCTCAGGGCACGATCATCACCCGCGACAACCCAGGGACCGATCTCAGCGGGCTGGACCGCGCGCCGGATATCGACGCCGCCGGCCTCAAGCCGATCTTCGACCAGCAGAAAGTGGCCGAGCAGCAGGAGTTGGGCAATGTGGCGGGGCTGGTGGGCATGCGTGCAGCCGGTGATATCGCCAGCTACGAGGCCAACCATGCGACCACCGAGGAAGAGCAGAAGTCCTGGCAGGACGGCGGCGCCAACAAGGTGCTGCTGCACGGTCTCGTGGGCGCCGCTACGGCTGCGTTGGGCGGCGGCAATGGATTGCAGGGCGCGCTGGGTGCAGCCGCCAGCGAGAGGGCCAGCGGCGTGATGCAGGACTACCTCGTCCAGCACGGCATCCTTCCCACCGATCCGCCGTTCAAGACGCTGATGCAGCTGGGTAGTGCGGCCATCGGTGGTGTGGTGGGCGGTGGAGCAGGTGTAGCGACCGCGCTGCAGGGTGAGCAGTTCAATCGGCAGCTGCACGAGACCGAGAAAGCGCGCATCAAGGCTTTGGCCGGCGGCGATCCGCAGAAAGAAGCTGACCTCAGCGCGGCGGCGTGTGCTCTAGTACATTGCTCGGCCGAATATGCCAAGGACAGCCCGGAGTACGCCTATTTCAGTCGGTTGGAGGCGTTGGGCGGTGAACCTCAATACGCCGACGATCGGACGCTCTTGCAACAGCAAAGCATCACTCGAGATGTGGTGATCCCCAGCGGCATGTCCGTGCCGGTGACCGAGAATCTGTTCGATTACAGCTACGGTGACAAGACGTCGGACACTCTGACCTATATCAACAACAGCTACGGGCATCCCTTCACGCGTGCAGGTGGTGCCTTGCAGGCGGTCGGTGGCGGACTATCGGCTGCCACGGGCTATGGAGTGGCTACCGCTGGCGTGGGGACATGCGTGGAAACGGTCGGCGGTGGGTGTGCTGCTGCAGCCGGTGGTGTCTTGCTGGGGGCATGGGGTGCGGACCAGGCGCAGGCGGGTGCTCGCACCGTCTGGAACGGTTCACCAACGCCGACCTTCGGAGGCCAAGCGATTCAGGACGCCTTTGGCATTTCTCCAGGCGCTGCGGAGATGTTGTATGGCGCAGTAGGTGGCATCGGGGAGGCCTATGCGGGGCTGACTCTGTTGCCGGGAGGCTCGAAAGCCGCTGCAGTTGTCAATACGGATGGAACGCTCACGCTCACGGGCGACAGCAACAGCCTGAATGCGGTCAGCGACTTTGAGCAGATGGCTAAGGGCGCGCAGGCCACACCCACGCCGGGTGGTTACATCAATCAGGCGAAGGTGTGCGGTAGTCAATGCGTGCTGGGTATCACGGATGCGAATGATCAGGCGCTTGCGGCAAGGATTGCGCAGAACGGCGATCCAACGGGAGAGCTCACCGAGTCGCTGGTCAATTCGGTGGCGCAGAAGCAGGGCATGACCGTACTCGAGGGCGGGAAGTATGGCGGCAACAAGGGATTCGATGCCGTGCTTCAGAACGCGGATGGGTCGGTTAGTATCCTGATCGATGCCAAGCAGATGACCAATGGGACGTTCACATTGGGTCAGACTGCGGACAGCTCTTTGCAGCTGTCGCCGAATTGGACTGCCAATGTGCTTAACAAATTGGATCCCAATTCCCCTGCCGCCGTAGCCGTTGTAAACGCGCGGAAGGCAGGCACCTTGAATACGGCAGTGATCGGCGTCGATAAGAGTACCGGGCGGCTTATTGGCGTACCGGTCAACGTCCCAAGTGTGCGTCATTAACATAGGAGGTCGATAATGTCACTCAATACGGCGGACTATGCGCAAAGTGTTGCTCAAGGGCTGCCCCATGTAGGAGCACATCTTGAGAAACTCACTCGTGAAACCGAGATAGACCTTCGCTACATTGACAGCAACTCTGGTGACCCAGAGGCCTGCAAGACGGATCGTCGGCGACACGCAGAATGTGCTTCGTTAATAGCGTGGTTTGGCGACCAAAATCTTGTGTCCTGCAAACAATGGGCGTACGTCGCCGGCAAGCTTGATCGCATTCTTTACCAAAAGAATCCGAGCAGGGGCATCTGGGGAGCCCTCGGCGAGCGCAACGCCATGCTCTGGCCCTTGCTTTCCGATCACCCGCAGCTGGTGGCCTGGTTCGGTGCGTTCGATGCCATCGACGTGAAGCGCGCTGTCAAGGGCGGGACGTTCGAATTTGAGACTTATCAGTCCAAATTGGCGCTGCGCGGCGAATGGGACAAGCTCGGTGAACGCAGCGAGCGCTTCCTTGCCGACGTCCCTAAGCGCATGGAGCGATTCGCACCGGATAACCGTTTCCACCTTGCCTTGGCGCGCGGCGATGTGTCGGCCATGGAATCTGCTCTCACGGAGATGGTGACGCCGCAAGCCATTCGATGGCGTACCGAACACGAGGGATACACCGGCTGGTTCATTATTCGTGAAGCAGTGATCTACGCCAAAATCGCGTGGCGGCATGGTTATCAGGTGACCGTGGATACGCCTTGGATACCGGCGGCTTGGCTGCCCGTAGCGCAGCTGGCCGCTTATCACGATCCCTATCCCTTCATGCAGACGTTCGACATCGATACGCCGATTCAGCTTTGATGGCATGAGTTTTTTTAGCACGCAGGCCGTGCAGATCGCAGGCACCCCCGATGTGGCGCTGGCGGCCGGCCACAACCTGACGTTGAGCACGGCGAACGACACGCAGAGCGAAAGCCAGGGCAGCAGCACGACGATCAATGGTTACCAGCGCTCGGGCCTGAGCGCGATGGTGGGTCAGACCAAGACCACCGCCAGCGTCACCACTGTGACCCCGGTGGGCACCCTGGTGGGCAGCACCAACGGCGCAGTCACGTTGAGCGCAGGTAAAAACGTGCACCTGACCGATGCGGACGTGATCAGCCAGACCGGCACCACGATCGTGGGTCAGAACGTGACGATCGATGCGGCGATCGGCAGCACCGCGCAGACGCAGAGCCAGAGCATGCACAGTGCCGGGGTCAAGGCAGGGCTGAGCGGCGGTGTGGCGACGGTGGCGCAGAATCTCTACGCCGAGAAACAAGGCGCCAGCCAGACCAGCGATACGCGGGTGAAGGCGCTGTACGCCGCCCAGGCGGCGCAGACGCTGTTCTCGCCCGGTGCCGGCAACGCGATGGGTCTGCAGGGTCAGACCGGCGCGCAGGCGGCCACCAGCGGCAATACGCAGGGCGTCAGCCTGCGTATCGGCATCGGCGCGAGCAGTGCCAGCAGCCGTGCCAATACGTACGACGAAACCGCCTACGGTAGCCAGATCAGCAGCGCCGGCAACGTCACGATCGCTGCCACCAACGGCGACCTTCATGTCATCGGCAGCCAGATCAACGGCAACAACGTGGCGCTGTCGGCCACGAACAATATCAGCCTGCTCAGCCAGGCCGAGCAGCACACCGACACCAGCAGCAGCCACAACGGCAGCGGCGAGATCGGCTACAGCATGGGCGCGCAGACCGGCTTCTACGTGACCGCCAGTGCCGGCGAAGGGCAGGGCCATGGCAACGGCACCACCTATGCCGACAGCGCAGTTACCGCCGCCAACACCTTGAGCCTGGTCAGCGGCAACAACACCACGATCGAGGGCGCCCAGGCCAAGGGCAACACGGTACTGGCGGCCATCGGCGGCAACCTGGACATCACCAGCCAGCAGACCACCAACGCCTATAACAGCAGCAACTGGCAGGCCGGCGGCACCTTCGTATACGGCTCCGGCGGCAGCGTCAGCATCAGCGCGGGCAATACGAAGTCGAACTACGCCAGCGTCGATCAGGTCAGCGGCATCGGGGCGGGCAGTGGTGGCTACGCGATCGGCGTCAACGGCAACACGAGCCTGACCGGTGGCGTGATCGCCAGTACGGCGGCGCCGGGCCTCAACCTGCTCAGCACCGGCACGCTGACCTACAGCGACCTGAAGAACCAGGCCAGCTACAGCGCGATGCAGGGCGGCATCAGCGGGGGCTACAGCAGCGGCGGTGGCGCCAGCGCCACCCCCAGCCTGGCAGTACCGCAAAGCGGCAACGCCAGCGGCGTCACGCAGGCCGGCATCGCGCAGGGCACGATCGACGTGCGCGACAACCCAACCCAGGACCTGAGCGGGCTCAACCGCCATCCCGACCTCAACGCGACAGGCCTCAACCCGATCTTCAACGCGCAGACCGTGGCGAACAATCAGCTGGCGGGGCAACTGGCCGGGCAAGTCGGCATGACCGCAACCGGCGATGTGGAGCAGACGCAGCACTTGGCGCCAGGTAGCGCGCAGGCCGTCGCGTTGCACACGGTGGTGGGTGCAGCGACCGCAGCACTCGGTGGTGGTAACGCCTTGCAGGGTGCACTGGGTGCCGGAGCGAGTGAAGCGGCGAACAATGTGCAACTCACCACGAATCCGACCGAGCAGCGGTTGTTGAGTGCGGGTATTGGCACCCTGGTCGGTGGTGGTACCGGTGCGGCCACCGCCTTGGACGGGACGATCTACAACGACCAGCACCATTTCGCCAATTACCTAGGTGAACTGGACGCGTGCCAGAAGGCTCCCTCGGGCAGCGGCTGCGGCACGATCCTCGCGATGCAGGGTGACCGGTCGATAGTGCTGTCGACGGCCGATAGCAGCAACTCCAATGGGGTGATCGCCAACATCAACAGCCAGACCGGGGAGGTGGTGAGCTACACGATCACTAATGCCCAAGGCCAGCCGACGATCATCATGCAGCCGTCGGACTACAAGAACTACCTCGCCATCGTCGGTGTCGGCAGCAATTTCTTTGATTTCATCGGAAACAACTCGCCCGAGTATGCCCTGCAGGGCAGCAATGCTGTCACGGATGCGATCAACGGCCAAGGGGTGAAGGCGGCCGGCAATTTCGTAGGCATGTTCACCAATGGGGCGTATTGGCGGGACATGGGGATTGGCATGACCACTGCGGTCGGGTTAAGCCTGCCGTCGAGTGATGGAGTGGTCACAACAAGCACGGGTGCCCTCACAAGAGGCGTAACCAATACACCCTCACCGGTCATTGCCAATGCAACGGCTGACGCCGAGGCAGGAGGCTACACTGTCTTGAATCCGGATAATTACGTGACAAATTCGGGGCAGGCCGTATTTTGGTCAGGTAGAACCAATGGTGTTGGTGGAGCCGGAACGGCCGGCCAGTTCGCTTCTTCCCAAGGAGGAACGACGCTTGAGCAGTTGGCAGAAGCGAATGGCATCAACCTGCCTGTATGGGATCCCAGCAACCTAGCATCGGTCCAAGCCTGGGAAATCGCTTCCCAAGCATATGCTAATAATGCAAGTGGAACGGTGAATGCGGTGATTGGAAACTCATTGAGACCAAACAATGTTTGGGAGACTGTGGAACTCCCAGCACTAAAGGCCAACCCAAACGTCACCCAGATCATTCAGACTGATCCGGCAACGGGCGTTTCAACAGTCATTTTCAAGAGATAATGCGGTGTATGAAAACCATAAATAGTGAGCTAAGCGAAGCACTTATCATCTATGTAGGCTGGGGGAGTAGTCGAGCCCCAAAATCCGATGATTCGAGAATAATTGAACGTTTCGGTCCTTCTAAAGGAAAGTCGCTGTTGGAGGCGCTTGATGTGATATTCCATGATGTGAATTCGATGCCGATCGATTGGTCGACACACACATTAGTCTCGGCAGGACAGGCTGCGCGTGATCACGCACATCGCAAATATCCAGATCTATCAGATGAAGCTCTCAAGGCTTTGGAGTGGAAGTTCACGTTTGAATGGCGATAGCATTACCGAGAAGTTGCATGCCGGTCGATGTGCGAAGTCCTCATGGTCATATGGCGGATTCAACTACGAAGTGCACGGCGAATTCAATTCTGAAGTGCACTGAATCGCCCTGGCTGTCCCTGAGTCTGTTTGGTTTGAGTCCGCTTCCTGACGGCTAGAGGGGAGGGGCCTACGTGCTGGCGCGCTGAGGAGGTATGGCGATGGTCAGGGGTCTTGGGCCCAATGACGGAATGGCCCATCATAGTGTGAGGCCCGATGATCCGCACCGGGACCGGCTTGAGTCAAACCCGGTACAATTGGCTTTCACCACCGAACACGCCCCCTCATGGATAGCGCCTCAGGCCTCGAGATCATCAATCCCGCGGTACTGGCCCATGCTGAGCAGCACCGCAATGAATTCACTGCGGCTTCGCCCTTCCCGCACATAGTTATCGAGGACTTCCTCGATAACACGTTCGCGCAATCGCTGTTCGATGCATTTCCATCCTTCGAGCGCGGCAACTTTATCGGCGACGATGGTGAACCAGGCGGCAAATCCACCCTGGCAAAAATCCGGCAATGTGGTCCCGCTGTTGACGCCGACTTAAAACTGACCCGCCGTGCCGATTCAAAACTGACCCGGGATGAAGACGGCCACACGAGGTGGCCGTCTGTGGATAACGGTACTGTCTACTGGGCTGGATGACTAGCTGAGCGA